>NZ_QNVX01000001.1:0-55329 GCF_003314725.1 Rhodovulum sp. BSW8 | reverse complement strand
CATCACCCACCGTCAGTCCGGGAGCTTGAATCATTCAGCCGTAGCGGTTTCAAGCAGATCAATGGGTCCTGAGCCTAGACCCGACGCGAGCCGCAAAAAAACCCTGAAAGCTCCCCGAGCGCGCCCAGATCCGAGGCGATAACGTAAGGGTAGCTGCAAATGGCTTCCCTCGGCGTCACGCTCCATATCAGCCCCCACCCAGGGCGTGGCGCCGAGGCTTCCCTCCCCCAGGACATGGTCCGCGATTTCTAGGCCTGAGCTGTCAGGAGGGCACCGCCACGGGCGGCGTGTAGCGGCAGCCGCGCGGGGGTTGGGTCGGCTGCCATCTTTCCCGCATGATACCAAAGGTCGCCCAAACCGAACGGGCTTTCCCGGCGGCCCCGAACCATTCGCGGCGGGTGGCACCCCCCGATCAGGGTTCTGATACACGCGCTCGGATGCCTCGGGTCTCGGATGCCTCGGGTCTGGCCAGAACGCCCCAGATGCCACACACCTCCCCCGGAGAACGCTCGCGTGCCATCCGCACGCCAAATCCCACGAACCGCCCCCTACCCTCAGGCGTTCGGGCCGGAAGCAGCCGCGGACCGCCAGCCAGGGAACGATCCGGCGGTCCACGATGACCCGGAAAGGCCGCCAGAACGCCAGAGCCCGCCCCCCGGAAGCCGTCTCAAGTCGCCTTTGCCGAGACGTCGGCCTGCAGTCGGCAGGACGCGCCTTTCCCCGCCACGGCCAGAGCCTCTGGCCAGGGCGGTAACCCGGCGGGGCGCCCTGCGGCGGGCCGATGGCCCGGAGGACGGAACCGGTGGCACCCCAATGAACCGGCAACCCGGCCGGCCCCCTCTGGAAAAACGAAAAGCGCCACCGGAGCCTCAGAAACCCGCGCATGGCCCGCCGCATCGGCCCCGCTTCCTGCCCGGGCGATGGGTCCGCGCTTTCGCCATTGGAATTGTGGACGGCAGGTTCTACCCTGCCCCGGGTTCGGGATTGGTGCGGGAGGGTTTCATGCGCGATTTCCAGTTGCCGGGTCGCTCGGCGGTGTTTGCGACCAACGGGATGTGCGCGACCTCCCATCCGCTGGCCGCCAAGGTCGCGGTGCAGATGCTCGAGGCAGGCGGCAATGCGGTCGATGCCGCCATCGCCGGGGCGGTGCTGCTGGGGATCTGCGAGCCGCAGATGACCGGGATCGGCGGCGACTGCTTCGTGCTGGTCAAGCCCGCAGGCGAAAACGGAATCGTCGCGCTGAACGGCTCGGGCCGGGCGCCCAAGGGGCTTGAGGCCGCCAGCCTCCGCGACCGGGGGCTGACCGTCATGCCCACGGATGCTGCCGACGCGGTCACGGTGCCCGGCGCCATCGACGCCTTCTGCCGGTTGTCGAAGGACTGGGGCCGGATCGGGCTGAAGGCGAGCCTCGCCCCCGCCATCCACTATGCCGAAGCGGGCGTGCCGGTCGCGCCCCGCACCGCCTTCGACTGGGGCCGCGCCGCAGATCACCTGAAAGGCGCCGCGCGCGACTTCTACCTGCTGGACGGCGCCGCGCCGACCGCGGGCCAGGTCTTCCGCGCCCCGAAACAGGCCGAGGTGTTGCGCCGCATCGCGATGGACGGACGCGCGGGGTTTTATGAGGGTGAGGTGGCCGAGGACATGGTAGCCTCGCTGACCGCGCTGGGCGGCACCCATACGCTGGAGGATTTCGCGGCCACCGCCTGCGATTACGGCTCACCGGTCAGCGGCAGCTACAAAGGCGTCGAGCTGGTCGAGCATCCGCCGAACGGTCAGGGCGCGACCGCGATCCTGATGGCGAACATTCTGGCGAATTTCGACCTGCCGTCGATGGACCCGCTCGGGGCCGAGCGCGCCCATCTCGAGGCCGAGGCCGCCAAGCTGGCCTATGACGCACGGAACCGCTTTGTCGCGGACCCGGCCCACATGACCCGGCTCGACCACATGCTGGCCTCCGAAACGGCGGCAAAGCTGGCCGCGCTGATCGACCCCGACCGGGCGATGGCGAGCCCCGCGCAGCTGTCGGAATCGGTCCACAAGGAAACCATCTACATCACCGTGGTCGACCGCGACCGGATGGCGGTGTCGCTGATCTATTCGATCTTCCACAGCTTCGGCTCGGGGTTGGCCTCGACCAAGTTCGGCATCAACTTCCAGAACCGGGGCGCGGGCTTCAGCCTGACCAAGGGCCATCCGAACGAGGCCGCGGGCGGCAAGCGGCCGATGCACACGATCATTCCGGCGATGCTGAAGAAGGACGGCAAGGTCATCATGCCCTTCGGGGTGATGGGCGGGGCCTATCAGCCGAACGGCCATGCCCGGGTCCTGACCAATATCGTCGATTACGGGATGCATCCGCAGCAGGCGCTGGACGCGCCCCGCAGCTTTGCCGATCAGGGCGAGCTGCTGGTCGAACGCGGCTATGCCGAGGACGTGCGCGCGGCGCTGGCCGCCAAGGGGCATGCGGTGGTCACCCCGCCCTCGGCCATCGGCGGGGCGCAGGCGATCCTGATCGACGACGAGACCGGCGTTCTGCAAGGCGCATCCGACCCGCGCAAGGACGGCTGCGCGCTGGGCTACTGAAGCGGAATGGAGGCGGTCAGTTCAACTGGAACTGCAGGGGATACTGGCCGTCCTCGAACTCGCCGAACAGATCCGACAGGTCCGGGTGATCGACCGGCTCGCCGGTATCGTCGGCCACGAGGTTCTGCTCGGACACGTAGGCCACGTAATAACTGTGGTCGTTCTCGGCCAGCAGGTGATAGAACGGCTGGTCCTTCGAGGGGCGGCTTTCCTCGGGAATCGCGGCATACCAGTCTTCGGTATTCGAGAACATCGCATCCACGTCAAAGACCACGCCACGAAACGGATGCTTCCGGTGACGGACCACTTGACCCAGATGATATTTCGCGTGCGCTTTAAGCATGCCGTTGGAACCCCCGACTTCGAACACTAATCCCGGAGGCATACCCTTGTCCATGCGGCACCACGCTCCCTGGGGAAACACTCTGTGAACCTTATACTTACGGTCCTCGAGATTGTCGCCCCGGTATTCCTTCTGGCCGGGGTAGGATATCTTTGGGTCCGGCTCGGAAACGAATACCGGGTCCAGTTCGTCACCCAACTCGCGATGACGCTGTCGGTTCCCTGCCTGATCTTCACCGCGCTGATGAAGACCCAGATCGAGCCGCAGGCGCTGACCGCGCTGTCGCTGGCCGCGGCGGCGGCCTATGGCGGGGTGACGCTTCTGTGTTTCGGCACGGTGCGGCTGGCGCGGCTGGACCGGCGCACCTATCTGGCGCCGATCATCTTCGGCAATACCGGCAATATGGGCCTGCCGCTGGCGCTGTTCGCCTTCGGCGAGCGCGGCTTCGATTATGCGGTCGTCGTCTTCGCGGTCATGGCGATCTATTCCTTCACCTTCGGGGTCTGGCTGGTTTCGGGCGGCGGCTCGCCCCTGAAGGTGCTGAAAGAGCCGCTGGTCTGGGCCACGGTTCTGGGCGGGCTGTTCCTGTGGCAGGGCTGGCAGACGCCGACCTTCCTGACCAACGCGCTGAGCCTGATCGGGCAGATGGCCATTCCGCTGATGCTGATCACCATGGGGGTGGCCATCGGCCGGCTGCATCCGGGCCACCTGCCCCGCGCGGTCTGGCTGAGCCTCGTCAAGCTGGCGATCTGCCTGGGCGTCGCGGCGCTGGTGGGGCTGTGGTTCGGGCTCGACCGGGTGGCGCTGGCGGTGCTGGTGCTGCAGATCTCGACCCCGGTCGCGGTGACCTCCTACCTTCTGGCCGAGAAATACGGCGCCGATGCCGAGGCCGTGGCGGGGCTGGTTGTCGTCTCGACCCTGATGTCGGTGGTGGCGTTGCCGCTGACGCTGGCTTTCCTGATCTAGGCGGCCCGCCGCGCGGGCGCAGCTTGGGCGTTTCCCCCGGCGCCGATTTCACCTATGATGGTTCCAAACAAGACAAAAAACGGCAGTCGATACAGGTCAACGAGAGACAGATGGGCAGGTTCCTTCTCATCGCCGCATGCCTTTTTCTGGCGGCATGCGGTGACAAATCTCCGCCGCGCAATGTGGAAGACGCCTGCGCCATCGCGCGCGAGCGGCCCCAATACATGCGCGCAATGGAACGCAGCGAACGCCGCTGGGGCGTTCCGGTGCCGGTCCAGATGGCGGTGATCCATCAGGAAAGCAAGTTCGTGGGCGATGCCCGGACCCCCCATCGCTTCGTGCTGGGCATCATTCCGATGGGGCGGCAAAGCTCGGCCTATGGCTACGCCCAGGCCATCGACGGCACCTGGGACATGTACCGTACCAGCACCTCCAATCGCGGGGCGCGGCGGGACGACATCAACGACGCCACCGATTTCATGGGCTGGTACATGGCCGAGTCCCGCACGAAGCTCGGCATCCCGCTCAGCGATGCGCGCAACCAGTATCTGGCCTATCACGAAGGCCATGCCGGGTATGCCCGCAGCAGCTATCGCAGCAAGGCCTGGCTGATGGCGGTGGCGAACCGGGTCGAGGACCGGGCGCAGCTTTATTACGCGCAACTCATCACCTGCAGCCGCTGAGCCCCGCGCCGTGCCCGGGACCCGGACCGAGCCGCCCCCCGGACCGGCCGGGGGTCAGTGCCGCATGCGGTCGTTGGTTTCCTGGATGATGTTGAAAAGCCGGGCCCCCAGCGGCATCCCGGTCTTCAGCTCGCCCAGCACAACGGTAGTCTGGCTGCCGGTCTCGTCGGTGACGATCCATTGCCGCAGCTCGATCGGCTCGTTGGTGAAGACCAGTGTGATGGTGCCGTATTCGGGATGCTCGGGGTCCTGCGCGACGACGCGGGTCGAACTGCCGTCCTCTTCATGCCCCACAACCATCCGGGCGCGGCCCAGATCGACCTGACGCTCGAGGATCAGGTTCAGGGGCGTCCGCTTCAGCGGATACTGTTCGGGCGGCTGGTTGGATTTCTCGTCGAAGACCGCGACCTGCCCGCCGCCCGCCATCACCAGTGCCTTGTCGGGCGGAGCGTATTCGAACCGGGCCCGGCCGGGGCGCCGGATCGACAGCACACCGGTCGAGATCGAGCCGTCGGCGTTGATCTGGGTGAAATCGGCCTGCGCGGTCTGGAAGCTGTTCAGGTAGGCCGACAGAGAGGACAGCGGGATCGGGTCCGCCAGAGCAGGCGTGCCCGCCAGCAGGGCCGCGAGGGCCAGGGAAAGACGAAACGGTTTCATGGCTGCCAATCTAGCGCCGCGGACCGGGTATTTCACCTGCCCGGCCGTCACGAATGGGCGACCCGCCGCTCACGCCTGTTCCGGCACGAGGATCTCGCGCTTGCCCACGTGGTTGGCGGCACTGACCACGCCCTGATCCTCCATCTGCTCGACCAACCGCGCGGCCTTGTTGTAGCCGATGGCCAGCTTGCGCTGGATATAGGAGGTCGAGCATTTGCGGTCCTTGATGACGATCGCCACGGCCTGATCGTACAGCGCGTCCTCGCTGTCGGTATTGCCGCCCAGCCCCAGCACCAGGTCGATGTCGCTTTCCTTGTCCTCGTCCGGTCCCTCGACCACGCCGCCCACGTAATCGGGCGGGCCGAAGGTCTTGAGGTAGTTGACGATCTCCTCGACTTCCTCGTCGCTGACAAAGGGGCCGTGCACGCGCGAGATGCGCCCGCCGCCGGCCATGTACAGCATGTCGCCCATGCCCAGCAGCTGTTCGGCCCCCTGTTCGCCCAGAATGGTGCGGCTGTCGATCTTGCCGGTCACCTGAAAGCTGATCCGGGTCGGGAAGTTGGCCTTGATCGTGCCGGTGATGACGTCGACCGAGGGCCGCTGGGTCGCCATGATCAGGTGGATGCCCGAGGCCCGCGCCATCTGCGCCAGCCGCTGGATGCAGGCCTCGATCTCCTTGCCCGCGACCATCATCAGGTCGGCCATCTCGTCGACGATGACGACGATATAGGGCAGCGTCTTGGGCAGGAATTCCTCGGTCTCGAAGACGGGCTCGCCGGTCTCGTCGTCAAAGCCGGTCTGCACCGTGCGCTTGAACATCTCGCCCTTGGCCATCGCGTCGCGCACCCGGCCGTTATAGCCCTCGATGTTGCGCACGCCCATCTTGGACATCTTGCGATAGCGTTCCTCCATCTCGCCCACGACCCATTTCAGCGCGACGACGGCCTTCTTGGGGTCGGTGACGACCGGGGACAACAGATGCGGGATGCCGTCATAGACCGACAGTTCCAGCATCTTGGGGTCGATCATGATCAGCCGGCATTCATCCGGCGTCAGCTTGTACAGAAGCGACAGGATCATGGTGTTGATCGCGACCGACTTGCCCGACCCGGTGGTCCCAGCGATCAGCAGGTGGGGCATCTTGGCCAGGTTCGCGACAACCGGATCGCCGCCGATATCCTTGCCCAGCGCCAGCGGCAGCCGCTGTGCGCTGTCGCCGAAATCGCGCGCCGACAGGATCTCGCGCAGCACCACCTTCTCGCGGCGGGCATTGGGCAGCTCGATCCCGATCACGCTGCGCCCGGGCACGGTCGAGACCCGGGCCGACAGCGCCGACATGCTGCGCGCGATGTCGTCGGCCAGGCCGATGACCCGGCTGGCCTTGAGACCCGGCGCCGGTTCCAGCTCGTACATGGTGACGACGGGGCCGGGCCGGACCGAGACGATCTCGCCCTTCACGCCGTAATCGTCCAGCACGTTTTCCAGCATGCGGGCATTCTCTTCCAGCGCCTCTTCGCTGAGGTAATGCCGCTCGATGGTGTCGGGATTGGTCAGGAGCGACAGCGGCGGGTGCTGATAGCCGTCTTCCGAATCGTCGAATTGCAGGCCCGGCTGGGCCTCGTCGCGGGCACGCCGCGAGGGCAGGACCGACTTGCGCGGCGGCTGCTCGACCAGCTTGCGCGGCTCGACCACCGGGATCGAGGGGCGCGGCGGCTGGGCGGGCTGAGGCGCAGCCTCGTAAGGCGCCTCGTAAGGGGAGACGAACCCATCCTCGTCCTCGAAGGCATCGATCTCGGGCACGTCGATCCTGGCCCCCGGCGCGGGCGCCTGCGGCACGGTCAGCGCGGCGCTGCGCACCACCGGCGGCTCGGGGCGGAAGCCCGTCGGCACCGGCGCGCTGCGGGTCGCGCGCGACCGGATCACGTCGGCAATCCGCGCCCGGATGCGTTCTTCGGCGGCAGGCGTCATCGCCGGACCGTCCTCGTCCTCGTCATCGATCAGATCGGGATCGGCCCGGCGGCGAAAGACCGGCAGCCGCGAGAACAGGCCGCCCCGGGCGGGCGCCTCCTCGGCGTCGTCATAATCGTCCCCGTCGTCGTAGTCCGGGGCGACGGGGTCGGCCCGGGACGAACGGCGCGCCTGCACCCCCTCGCCATAGCGCACCGCGCCATGCAGGGCACCGCGCAGACCGCGCCCGGTGGCGCCGCGCAGCGCATCATAGCTGAGGATCAGGCCCAGCAGAACGCCGCGCCCGAACCGACGCAGCTCGTCCCGGTCGACGCCCATAACGAACAGCCCCAGCGCCAGCGCGCCCAGCCAGACCAGCGCCGACACAAGCTTGAGTCCGACGATGGTGTCGATCGGCACAAGCCCCAGCACCGCGCCCAGCACGGTATCGCCGAACAGCCCGCCCATGCCGAAGCTGTGGGTCCATTCGGGCGTCGGCACATGGGTCGCCGTATAGACCGAGGCCAGACAGACCAGGAAGGGCGCGAAAATCACCCGCGACAGCGCCCGGTCCTCGCCCCAATGGGCAGCGAGCCGGACACCCCAGGCCGCGGGCACCGCGACCAGCGCCCAGCCGCCATAGCCCACGACGATGTAGATCGGCGAGGCGATCGAGGCGCCGAACCGGCCCAGAAGGTTCTGCGCCGGGGCATCGGTCGCCGACAGCCAGCTCGGGTCGTCGGTCACGTAGCTGCCCAGCGTCATCGCCAAAAGCGCCGCCAGCAGCATCAGACCGATGCCCAGAAGCTCCTTGCCCCGCCGCTCGATGGCGGCCTGGGTGGTCTGGTCAAGCAGGGGTTCGCGCCGTTTCATCTGATAAGAAGCCATGCCCTTGCCCCCTCAACCGTACAGACAGTCGCGCAACCGGACCAGCGCCGCCGCCATTTCATCCTCGGGCGCCACCATGGCCACGCGGACAAAGCCCGCACCCGGATTGGCGCCATCGACCTCGCGCGAAAGATAGGCGCCGGGCAGAACCCGCACCCCCGTCTCGCACCAGAGCCTCAGCGCCGCCGTTTCGCCATCGGCGACCGGCAGCCACAGGAAGAACCCGGCCTCGGGCGGCCGGTAGCCCGGCACATCGCCGAGGATCTCGTCGGCGCGGGCGTATTTGCGCACATATTGCGCCCGGCTCGCCTCGACATGGACCTCCTCGGCCCAGAGCCGTTCTGCCGCGCGCTGCAGCGGCAGCGGTAGCGGCGCCCCGGCATAGGACCGAAGCTGCTTGATCCGGCGCAGGCTTTCCGGCCCGCCGGCGGCGAACCCGGACCGCAGCCCCGGCAGGTTCGACCGTTTCGAAAGCGAATGGAACGTCACCACCCGTTCCGGATCGGCCCCAAGCTCCTGCGCGACGGTCAGCGCCCCCGTGGGCGGGGTGTCACGATAGATCTCGGAATAGCATTCGTCGGCGAAGATCCGGAAATCGTGCTTTTCGGCCAGCCGGATCAGGTCGGCCCAGTAGTCGCGGTCGGCCACCGCGCCCTGCGGATTCGAGGGCGAGCAGAGATAGGCGATGGCAACGCGGTCCAGCAGCTCGGGCGGCAGCGCGGCGAAATCGGGCAGAAAGCCGGTTTCGGCGGTCGCGGGCACATAGACCGGATCGGCCGCCACTGCCAGCGCGGCCACGGCATAGACCTGATAGAACGGGTTCGGCGTCAGGATGACCGGCCGGGCGCCCGCTTTCGTCTCGGGGCACAGCGCGAGGGCTGCATTGAACAGCCCCTCGCGGGTGCCGTTCAGCGTGGTGATCTGGGTTTCGGGATCGAGCGCCACGCCGTAACGGCGGCCGACCCAGCCCGCGATGGCCGCGCGCAGTTCAGGTGTGCCCTCGTTCGGAGGATACTTGCCAAAGTCATGGGCATGCTCGGCGACGATGTCGGCGACCCAGTCGGGAAAGGCGTGCCTCGGCTCGCCGATGGTCATGTGCACGGGCACGCCGCCGGGCTCATGCACATCCAGAAGACGCCTGAGTCGCGGGAACGCGTAGTCCGGAAGGTTCGAGAACCGCTCGGGAAAGGTCATGGACCCCAATCTTGTCTGTCGTACTGCCTCGGTTCGGAGTCGTCAGGGCGCTCCGATTGTGCCTCACGATAGACCTTCGCCGCGCCGGGGTCCAGAAAGCCCGGCGCGGTCAACCCGGTGCCGGGCGAAGTTGTGGCATTTAGGTCAGGGCGCGTTCCGCCGCCGCGCCGATCCGCAGCAGCCGCTCTTCCGACATCGGCAGCCCCAGGAACGAGATCCCCGTGGACGGCACGCCGGTCGGCAGGGTCAGCACCGCGCTGCCCATCAGGTTGCCGATCCGGGTGTTGCGCAGCGCCAGCAGGTTCTCGGCCATGAAGAACTCGGAATCGGCCAGCAGCCGGTCGACATTGGGCGGCAGGATCGGACAGGTCGGCAGCAGCACCGCGTCATATCCCGCGATCCGCGCGGTCCAGGTCGCACGCAGCCGGTCGAGCAGCTGCCAGGCGGCGACATAGTCGGCCCCCAAGAAGGTCTTGCCGCCCCGGAACCGGTCCAGCACCGGCGGATACATCTTTTCGGGCTCGGCCTCGATCATCGTGCGCCAGGTTCCGTAGGCCTCGGTCGCGAACAGCACGCCCGCCAGCGCCAGCGCTTCGGCCACCTCGGGCGCCTGCCCCCGGACAATGGTCGCGCCCTCTTCGGCAAGCCGCCCGATGGCATGGTTGAACCCCGCCCGGGGCGCATCGCGCAGCCCGTCAAGCGCGACCGTCTCCAGCACCAGGAACTGTGTGCCCTTCAGGCTCGGCTCGGACAGATCGGCCGGTCGGCCCCCTTCCAGCGCGGCCAGCAGCAGGGCCGCATCCTCGACGGTCCGCGTCAGCGGCCCGACCGTGTCGAATTTCGGGCAGAGCGGCACCACGCCCTTCAGCGAGACCCGCCCCGAGGTGGTCTTGAGCCCCACCAGATCGTTCCAGACCGCCGGGATGCGCACCGAGCCCCCGGTATCGGACCCGATCGCGCCCGCCGCCAGCCCGAAGGCGACCGAGGCCGCCGCCCCCGAGGACGATCCGCCCGGCGCGCCCTTGGGGTCGTTGATGCAGGGCGGCGTCGCCGTCACCGGGTTCAGGCCCAGCCCTGAAAAGGCCAGTTCGGTCATATGGGTCTTGCCCAGGCAGACCAGACCGCCCGCAGTCGCCGCGGCCAGCACCTCGGCATCGCGGTCGGGCACCCGGCCCTGCAACAGCGCCGCCCCGGCCTCGGTCGCGGTGCCCGCGCTGTCGAACAGGTCCTTCCACGAGATCGGCACCCCGTCGAGCGGCCCGAGCCTGAGCCCGGCCCGCGCCCGGCCGCGCGCGGCCTCGGCCTCGGACAGCGCGCGCGCGCGGGTGGTGCGGGCATAGATCCGGTCGCGCAGCGGATGGCCCGCGATCTCGTCGAGGAAGGTCGCGGTCAGGTCCACCGGGTCGATCTTGCCTGTCTCGATCCCGCGGCCCAGATCGCCTGCACTCATTCCCAACCAGTTCTGCACCATACCCGGCCTCCACCGTCCAAAAACCTGCGCGCGAGGCTAGCGGGGCCGGGGCTTATGGACAATCCCGGGCGGACCGCCATATTCACGCCATGACCTACGATTCCGAGATCCTGATCGTCGGCGGCGGGCTGAACGGCCCGGCGCTTGCGCTTGCGCTGGCCCGCGCCGGGCTTTCCGTCACGGTGATCGACGCCCTGCCCCGGGCCGACCGGTCCGGCGACCGCTTCGACGGCCGGTCCTATGCGCTGGCCCTGGGCTCGACCCGGCTGCTGTCGGCCATCGGGGTCTGGCCCGGGCTCGTCCATCGCAGCCAGCCGATCCTCGAGATCGTCGCCTCGGACGGGCGCGCGGGCGAAGGGGCTGCGCCCTTCTTCCTCGACTTCCACCATGGCGAGATCGAGGAAGGCCCGATGGGCCACATGATCGAGGACCGCTACCTGCGCCAGGCCATGCTGGACGCGCTGGAGGCCGCCCCCCGGATAGCGACCCTGTCGGGCGAGACCGTGATCGCGCAAGAGACCGACGCGACCGGCATCGCGGTGACGCTGGCCTCGGGGCGGCGGCTGCGCGGCCGCGTGCTGGTCGGCTGCGACGGGCGCCGGTCGGGCACCGCCCAGCGTGCGGGTATCCGCCGAACGGGCCATGAGTACGGCCAGACCGCGCTGGTCTGCGCCATCGCCCACGAGCACCCGCATAACGGCACCGCGCATCAGTTCTTCATGCCGCCGGGGCCGCTGGCGATCCTGCCGCTGCCCGGCAACCGCAGTTCCATCGTCTGGAGCGAGCGTCACGCCCAGGCCGCCGCGATCCAGGCGCTGGACGACGCGGCCTATCTCGAGGTGCTGCGCCCCCGCTTCGGCGACTTTCTGGGCGAGATCCGGCTGGAAGGCGAGCGGTTCACCTATCCGCTGAGCCTGACGCTGGCCGATGCCTTCTGCGCGCCCCGGCTGGCGCTTCTGGGCGACGCGGCACACGGGGTGCATCCCATTGCCGGGCAGGGCCTGAACCTCGGGCTGCGCGATGTGGGCGCCCTGGCCGAGGTGCTGGTCGGGGCGAAACGGCGGGGCGAGGATATCGGCGCCATCGACGTCCTTGAACGCTACCAGACCTGGCGGCGCTTCGACACGACCCTGATGGCGGCCGGGACCGATATGGTCAACGCGCTCTTTTCGAACGACAATCCGCTGCTGCGGCTGGGCCGCGATCTGGGTCTTGGCGCGGTTGCGGCGCTGCCCGGACTGCGCCGCCGCTTTATCCGCGAGGCGGCCGGGCTGACCGGCGCCCTGCCCCGGCTGATGACCGGTCGGCCGCTTTAGAAGCCGGTCTTTCAGCGTTCCAGAACGAAATCGCCCGGCCATTCGGCCGGGCGTTTCGTTTGTCGCTCGATAGGGTTTGCAGCAGGCCTTGCGGCTCAGGCGCCTGCGGGCTGTGCCGCGCCGCGATTGCGCCGCCAGATCGAGAAGTTCAGCGCCCAGGCATAGCTGGTCCAGACCACATAGGGGGCAATCAGCAGCCCCGCGACCATGTCGACCCGCCAGAACGAAATCGCCATGGCCAGAACCGACAGCCACATGCCGCAGAGCACGACCAAAGCGGCGCCCAGCCGGTGCAGGCCGAAGAAGACCGGCGACCAAAGCGTATTGAAAGCGACCTGCAAGCCCCAGATCGCCAGGGCGTAGACCAGCAGCGGGCTTCCCGAGATCGCGACGCGGGTCGCCGCATAGGCCATGCAGATGTAAAGCACGAACCACGCCACCGGAAAGAGCCAGTTCGGCGGGGTCCAATTGGGTTTGTCGATGCGGTCATACCAGCCGTCAGGCGAGAAGAATGCACCGGTTGCGCCAGCCGCATAGGTGGTGGCGAGGAATATTCCGAAGAGGGGCCAATCGATCATCATGGATCTTAAATAGCCTCGCGGCGATATTGTTCCAATGTGGCACCGCGTCTCGCACGTTCCCGGGCCTCGAGCTGGGCCAGAATCGCGATGATCTCGCCCGCGCGGCCCTCGCCCCAGGGGTTGTCGGACGGCCGCCGGGTTGCCGTCGCCTCGACCAGATAGGCGCATTCGGGCAGCGGCTTGCCATACAGCACCGCAGATCGCGGCATGACACTGGCCACCATCGCCTGCGCCGCCGACCAGATCAGCCAGCCAAGCTTCTGGCCCTTGCTGGTATAGGCACGGCGGGTGATGTTGTCGTAATCGGCCCGGCGCACCTCGCGCCCGATGGCGGCATAGATATGACGCGCGGCGAAGATCCCGGGGCGGCACGAGAAGGGCAGCTCGGCCAGGCCCGGCTCGGACCGGAAGTAAAGCCGGTTGGCATCGGCCAGCAGCTTCTGGGTCAGACGGCGGATGCTGGGCGAGGGCTGGGGCCGGGCCAGGAACTCGTCGACGTCGAGCCCGACCTCGGTCATCCACTGCAGCGGCAGGTAGACCCGGCCCTCGGCCGCGTCCTCGCCCACATCGCGGGCGATGTTGGTCAGTTGCATCGCGACACCCAGATCGCAAGCCCGTGCCAGCGCATGCGGATCGCGGACCCGCATCAGCACCGCCATCATCACGCCGACCGCCGCCGCGACCCGCGCCGAATAGTCGTAGACCCCCGACAGCGTTTCATAGCGCCGCCCCATCGCGTCCCAGGCCATGCCCTCCAGCAGCGCCTCGGGCAGGGTGCGCGGCATCTCGAACTCGTCGACCACCGCCGCGAAGGCGCGGTCGCAGGGTGCGTTCCGGGGCTGACCGCGATAGATCAGGTCCAGCCGCTCGCCCAGCATCAGCACGGCGGCCGACTTGTCATGGGTCAGATCGACCGCATCGTCGGTCAGCCGGCAGAAGGCGTAAAGCGCCAGCGCCGGGTCGCGGACCCGGGCCGGCAGCAGTTTCGAGGCGGCATGGAACGAGTAGGACCCGGTGCGGATCGAGTCCTCGCAATGCTTCAGATCCGCCGGGTCGATCATCTCAGCCCGCCGCGACACGATCCGCATCCGGCACGAGCTTGGCCATCACCTCGGCCGAGGTGACGACGCTGGGCAGGCCCGCGCCGGGATGGGTGCCCGCGCCCACCAGATACAGGCCCTCGACCTCTTCGCTGATGTTGTGCGGACGGAAATTGGCGCTTTGGAAGATCCGGGGCTCCAGCGAGAACCCGGCGCCGAAGGGCGACAGATATCGCGCCTGGAAGCTGTTCGGCGTGAAGACGAGGCTGGTCGAGACATGCTGCCCGAGCCCCGGCATCAGCTTTTCTTCCATGAAGTTCAGCACCATCTTGCGATAGCGTTCGGCATTGGCCGTCCAGTCGACCGGGTGATCGGCATGCAGGTTCGGCACCGGCGACAGCGCATAGAAGGTGTCGTCGCCCTCGGGCGCGGCGGTCGGGTCGGTGACGCTGGGCCGGTGGATGTAAAGGCTCATGTCGTCGGCCAGCTCTTCGGGCTTGAAGAAGATGTCCTTCACCAGGCCCTTGTAGCGCGGCCCGTTCAGCACGGTGTGATGGCCCACGTCCTTCCACATGCCGCGGGTGCCCTTCGTGCCGAAATACCAGACGAACAGGCCCATCGACCACCGCTTCTTGGCCAGACTCTCGTCGGTCCAGCGCCAGCGGCGGGTGTTGCGCAGCAGGTGGCTGTAGGTGAAGCCCGAGTCGGCGTTCGAGACGACCACATCGGCATCGAGGACCTCGCCCGAGGCCAGCTTGACCCCGGCCGCCTTGTGCTTCTTGACCAGGATCTCGTCGACCTCGGTCTGCATCCGCAGCACGCCGCCCTGATCCTCGATGACGCCCGCCATCGCCTTGGCGATCGCGGCAACGCCGCCCATCGCGTAATGCACCCCGAATTCCTTCTCGAGATGGCTGACGAGGATATACATCGAGGTGACGTTGAACGGATCGCCGCCGATGAACAGCGGATGGAACGACAGCGCCATGCGCAGGCGTTCGTCCTTCACCCGGCTTGCGGCATGGGCATAGACCGAACGGTCGGCGCGCAGCATCCCGAAGATGTGCAGGACCTTGGCCAGCTCCTTCCACTCGCTCATCGGGCGGCGGCCGAGCCCCTCGAAACCGAACCAGTAGCGTTTCTCGCTGTCCTTCAGGAACTGGTCATAGCCCGCCAGATCGCCGGGCGAGAGCCGCGCCACTTCGGCCCGCATCTGTTCGGTGTCCTGCCGGGCACGGAAGCGCTCGCCATCGGGGAAGACGATCTCGTAGAACGGGTCCATCGGGACCAGCTTGACGTCCTTGTCGAAATCGCGCCCGCAGGCGGACCAAAGGTCGCGGAAGACCTGCGGCACGGTGACGATGGTCGGCCCCAGATCGAAGCGGTGGCCGTCCTGCCAGATCGCCGATCCGCGCCCGCCGGGCACGTCGAGCTTGTCGACGACGGTGACGGAATATCCCTTGGCGCCCAGACGCATGGCTGCGGCCAGCCCGCCCAACCCGGCTCCGATTACAACGGCGTGCGGGCGTTTGGCCCGAACGGCTTCATCCGCCAGGGCGGGATCGACTCGTGTCATCATGTCGCTAGGTTAAACCTGTCTAGTTTAGTTTACAATGCTTCTACCGGATACGCGCCGGGGGCGGCAGGTTCCTTGCGGTCGCACCCCGAAGAGCCCAGAAGATGACCGACAGCCGTTTAGGAGAGTCGCATATGCAAGTCGTCACCATCAGCTTTTTTCGTTATGACAACTGGGCTTCGCGCCTCGAGGCGCTGAGCCAGATGGCCCGCGGCCGCTACGCCTTGAAGACCGTTCCGGGGCTGGAATTCTTCAAGCTTCTGGGCACCGGCTCGGATGAGGGGTTCAATCCCCGCCCCAACGTCAACGTCAACGCGATTCTCTGTGTCTGGCCCGACATGGCGACCGCCAAGGCGGGCCTGAAGGGCTCGATCACCCACCGGACGCTGCGCGATCATTCCTGCGAGGCCTACACGATCTACCTGTCCCCCACCTCGGCCCGCGGCATGTGGTCCGGTGTCGAGCCGCTGAAGGTCACCGAAAAGGCCGAACCGGGCCCGCTGGCCGTGCTGACCCGCGCCACCGTCAAGCTGCCCATCGCGCTGCAGTTCTGGAAGCACGTGCCGCAGATCCAGAAAGAGGTCGCGGCCGACCCGACCTGCGTCTTCCACATGGGCATGGCCGAGGTGCCCTGGGTGCAGCAGGTCACCTTCTCGCTGTGGAAGGGCGCCGGCACGATGGCGGGCTTTGCCCATGGCGAGACCCCGCATGGCCACGCGATCCGGGCCGCCTATGGCGATCACTGGTTCAAGGAAGACCTCTATGCCCGCTTCAAAATCCTTGAGGAAGAGGGTACGTGGGAGGGCGGAAGCCCGATGGCCCTGCTGAAGTCCGACGCCAAACCGGCTGCCCCGGCCCCGGCCGCCCCGCCGGCGACCGAAGCTCCGGCCGCCAAGGAACCCGCGGCCGAGAAACCCGCGAAGCCCACGAAGGCCCCCAAGAAATCCCGGGGACCCAAGAAATCGAAAGTGACCGCATGACTCAACCCTTTCCCTTCTCCGCCATCGTCGGCCAGGAGGAGATGAAGCAGGCGATGATCCTCACGGCGATCGACCCGGGGATCGGAGGCGTTCTGGTGTTCGGCGACCGCGGAACCGGCAAATCGACGGCCGTGCGCGCGCTGGCCGCCCTTCTGCCGCCGATCCACGCGGTCGCGAGCTGCCCGGTCAACTCGCCCTCGCTGGACCGGTGCCCGGACTGGGCACACCTGACCTCGACCGAGATCGTCACGCGGCCGACCCCGGTGGTCGACCTGCCGCTGGGCGTGACCGAGGACCGGGTGGTCGGCGCGCTCGACATCGAGAAGGCGCTGACCAATGGCGAGAAGGCGTTCGAGCCCGGCCTGCTGGCGCGGGCGAACCGCGGATATCTCTATATCGACGAGGTCAACCTGCTGGAGGACCATATCGTCGACCTGCTGCTCGACGTCGCCCAGTCGGGCGAAAACGTGGTGGAACGGGAAGGTCTGTCGATCCGGCACCCGGCGCGCTTCGTGCTCGTCGGGTCCGGCAACCCCGAAGAGGGCGAACTGCGCCCGCAGCTTCTGGACCGCTTCGGCCTGTCGGTCGAGGTGACCTCGCCCAAGGACATCGACACCCGGATCGAGGTGATCCGCCGCCGCGACACCTACGAGATGGACTATGAGGGCTTCATGGAGAAATGGCGCCCCGCCGATGCCGAGCTGCGCGACCGGATCGTGGCCGCCCGTGGCCATCTCAAGACCATGGCCAGCGACGAGTCCGTGTTGCGCGACTGCGCCGAGCTGTGCCTGGCACTGGGCTCCGACGGGCTCAGGGGCGAGCTGACGCTGCTGAAGGCGTCGCGCGCGCTGGCGGCCTTCGAGGGGGCCGACGCGGTGACCCGGGCGCATGTGCGCCAGGTCGCGCCCTCGGCGCTGCGCCATCGCCTGCGCCGCGATCCGCTGGACGAGGCCGGGTCCACCACCCGCGTGGGCCGCGTGGTCGAGGAGGTGCTGGGTGAGTCTGCCTGACGGCATCTGGACCCGGGTCGAGATCGGCCTGAACGCACTGGCCGTCGATCCGGCCGGGCTGGGGGGCCTGTGGCTCCGCGCCCGGTCGGGGCCGGTGCGCGACCGGGTGATCGAGGCCCTGCCGGCCCTGCCCCTGCCCCTCAAGCGCCTGCATCCTTCCATTGGTGACGAACAGCTGTTCGGCGGCATCGACCTGACGGCCACGCTGTCCTCGGGCAAGCTGGTCGAACGGGCGGGCCTTCTGGCCGAGCCCGCGATCCTCGTGCTGCCGATGGCCGAACGGACCCAGCCGGGCCTTGCCGCGCGGCTGGCCGGGGCGATGGATCAGGGCACCGGGCATTGCCTGATCGCGATGGACGAGGGCGCCGAGCCGCAGGAAACCCTGCCCGAGGCGCTGACCGACCGGCTGGCGCTGCATCTCGATCTCGACGCCCTGCCCTTGGGTCAGACCGGGCGCATCGCGATGGATACCGAGGCGCTGGCCGCCGCTCGCGCCCGGCTGCCGGGCGTCCGTGCGGGCGATAAGGTGCTCGAAGACCTGACCGTGCTGGCGGTGCGGCTGGGCATCGACTCGTTGCGCGCGCCGATGCTGGCGCTGAAGGCCGCCAAGGCGCTGGCGGCACTCGCGGGCAATGACGCGGTCGATCAGGACGATCTGACCGCCGCCGTCCAGCTGGTGCTGGCGCCCCGCGCGACGCAATTCCCCGAAGAACCGGCCGAGGACGACCAGCCGCCGCAGGACGACCCGCCCCCGCCCGAGCCCGAGCAGGGCGACAAGGACCAGAACGAAGGCGAGGCGCAGTCGCTGGACGACCTGCCGCTGCAGGACATCCTGCTGGAGGCCGCCAAGGCGACGCTGCCTGCGGACCTGCTGGCGAACCTTGCCGCGAAGAAGGCCCAGCGCGCGGGCGGCGGCATTTCGGGCGCCGGCGCCAAGCGCAAGGGCAACCGGCGCGGCCGGCCGATCCCGGCCCGGCGCGGGCGGCTGGATACCGGCGCGCGGCTCGACGTGATCTCGACGCTGCGGGCCGCCGCACCCTGGCAGACCATCCGCAAGCGGGAATCGAGCTTCGAGCGGCCGCTGCATATCCGCACCGACGACTTCCGCATCAAGCGCTTCGAAGAGAAGTCCGACCGGCTCCTGATCTTCGTGGTCGATGCCTCGGGTTCTGCGGCGATGACCCGTCTGGCCGAGGCCAAGGGCGCGGTCGAACTGCTGCTGGCCGAGGCCTATGCCCGGCGCGACCATGTCGCGCTGGTCGCGTTCCGGGGCGAGGCGGCGGAACTGCTGCTGCCGCCGACGCGGTCGCTGGTACAGACCAAGCGGCGGCTTGCGGCGCTTCCGGGCGGGGGCGGCACGCCGCTGGCGGCCGGGCTGAAGACCGCTCTGGAACTGGCGATCCAGTCCAAGGGGCGGGGCATGACGCCGACGGTCGCGCTGCTGACCGACGGGCGGGCGAATATCGCGCTCGACGGCACCGCCAACCGGACGATGGCGGCCGAGGATGCGACGCGAATGGCGACCGCGATCCGCGCCAACGGCTATCCGGCGATGGTGATCGACATGGGCCAGCGGCCCGAACGGTCGCTGAAGGCACTGGCCGACACGCTGGGCGCGCCCTACATCCCCCTGCCGAGAGCCGACGCCAACCGGCTCTCGACCGCCGTATCGGCCGCTCTCGACGCCTGAGGGAACGCATGGACTGGACCCGGGACGGAAGCGATTGGCCGAACCGGGAGTTTTCCCGGTTCGTGCGTCATCGACCGCATTACTGGCATCTGCAGGTGGCGGGCGACGGGCCCGTCGTGCTGCTGATCCACGGCACCGGCGGCGCGACCCATAGCTGGCGCGATGTCTTTCCCATTCTGGCCGAACGCTATCGCGTGGTGGCGCTTGACCTGCCCGGTCAGGGCTTCACCCGGCTCGGCGCGCGGCAGCGCTGCGGGCTCGATGCGATGAGCCGCGACATCTCGGCCCTGCTCGATGGCGAGGCGCTGCTGCCGGACGCCATTATCGGCCATTCGGCCGGGGCGGCCATCGCCCTGCGGATGGTGCGCGACCTGAAACGGCCGCCGAAGGCGCTGGTCGGGCTGAATGCCGCGCTGGAAAGCTTCAAGGGGCCTGCGGGCTTCGTCTTTCCGATGATGGCGCGGATGATGGCGCTGAACCCGTTCTCGGCCTCGGAAATCTCGCGCTGGCTGGGAACGGCCGCCGGGGTCGAATACATGATCGCCGGGATCGGCAGCGAGCTTTCGCCCGAGGGGCTGGCGCTTTACCGTCGGCTGGTGGCCGACCGCCACCATACCGACGCGACGCTGGCCATGGTCGCGCAATGGTCGCTGGACGGGCTGCAGCACGACCTGCCCTCGATCGACGTGCCGACCCTGCTGATCGTCGGAGAGGACGATCGGGCGGTCCCGGTGTCGGGCTCGGTGCAGGCGGCGGCGCGGCTGCCGCGAGCAGAGCTTGCACGGTTCCCGGGGCTTGGCCATCTGGCCCATGAAGAGGCCCCCGAGGCGGTCACCGCCCGGATCGAGGCCTTTCTCGACGACCGCCTCTGACCGGCGGCCCGCGGTGCGGGAACAAAAAAGGCCGCCGGGAAGGCCGGCGGCCGTTTCGCGCGACAGGCGCCGCTTATTCGTGGGTGCCGAAGCTCGCGATATAGGCGAAGACGTCGCGGATTTCCTGTTCCTTGACGCGCTGGTTGGTCATCAGCCCGCGGCCCTTGGGGTCCTGGGTGAATTCGCGCAGGAAGTCGGTCGGGCCGGGCACGTAATTGACCAGCTCGTCCTCGGTCCAGACCAGACCCTTTTCGCCGGCCTCTTTCATGAGGTCGGAATACTTGAAACCCTCGATGGCGGCGGCATGACGGCCCGGCATCTTGAAGAGGTTGGGGCCGACCTTGGCATTGCGCCCGGCGACCACCTCGCCCGCGTCATTCTCGACGATGTGGCAGGTCTGACAGATCTTGTTGAACACCTTCTCGCCTTCAGCCGGATCGCCGGTCACATCGACGGCAAGCGCCGGGCCGGCAATCAGGGCTGCCGCGGCAGCGGCGAGCGCGAATTTCGAATTCATGGGTCTCTCCCTGACTCAACTGAACCGGTGCATACCATGGAACGCAGCCCCGGGAAGGTCAATCTATATGGGTCGCTAAACAAAGGGTTTCCGACCAATGGATGCATCCGCCGCGCCCCTGGAGCCGCACACGTCGGGCGCGACTTTCTGGTTTTAAAGGATTTCCAGGATCGGATGCCGAAGCCCGCAGAGTGCCGCGATTCGCCCGCCTTGCCCCGGTCAGGTCCGGGTCAGGTCCGGCCAAGATCGTTCGGGCGGATCTTGTCGTCCTCGGACCGCTCTTTGCGCTCCGGCAGCATCCAGCGCCAGAGCCGCTCGTCCGGCAGCGGCAGCACCATCAGCCAGTGTTCCAGAAGCGCCAGCGCGGTGATCGCCGTCAGCAGCGCAAAGCCCACCGTGTCATGCGGATCGCTGACCGCAAACAGCCGCTCCATGAAACAGGCGACCGCGAAGGTCAGCGCCGAAATCGAGAAAGGGAAAAGCCAGTTCAGCCGCGAGATCTTGAAATGGCTGGGCAGATGCGCAAGCGGCGTCGGCAGGAACTCGACATTGATCTTGGGCACGCCGAGGAAAAGGTTCAGCTTGGCCGAGATCCGCGCGAAGAACAGGATGATGAAGGTCCAGACCCCGACGCCGTTGGCGGAATCGTGGCTGGTGACCAGCATCGCGAAGAGAATGACCACCAGCAGCGTCTCGTGATAGGCGATGGTGCCATAGGCGCGCATGAACCGCTCCCAGCCGCGCGCATGCGGGTGACAGCGGGTGGTGTTGGGGCCGGTGACGACCCCGGTCAGGAAGGCCAGCTCCACCCAGCCCCAGATCGCGATGGCCGCGAGAAAGGCCAGATAGGCGGTCGCCACGGTTTCCACATGGCGGGTCATCTCGAACAGCCACACCCCGCCGCCCAGAAGCGGCAGGGCCATGACCGTCGCCCGAAGATGCGCAAGGCGTCCCCGGTGTTCGGCGCGGCGCACGACGATCAGGATTGCCCCGGTCGAGAACCACCAGATGAACAGGGCGGCCAGCGCCGCGAACCACGCCGTTGCGATCAATAGACAGGCTCCATGCGGGTCGAGGCAGGCACCTCATGCCGTTGCGCCGGAATGGTCAGAAGCGACAGGAACGCCCGGGCTGCCTTGGCCGAACCCGCCCATTCCGCGAGCTTGCCGGCGGCCCCGCCCTGCCGCCGTGCCGCGTCGATGGCGACGCTGGCCTCCTGCAGGGCCGTCAGCCCCTTCGCCCAGCGCGGATGGTCGATATCGAGCGTGATCGGAAAGATCTGTTTCGACAGGTCCGAGGTTTTGCGGAAGACCTCATGCCCGTACCAGTCGGTATCGACGCCCAGCGCCTTGTGGAAGGCGGGCCGCTGGTGGTCGCGCACATGCATGGTGGCGAAGACCGCGGTCAGGAAGAACTTGATCCACAGGACATTGACGCCCGAGGTCAGCTTGGGGTCGGTCTTCATCAGCAGCGCGAAGGCCTCGCCATGGCGGAACTCGTCATTGCACCATTCGCGGAACCACTTGAAGATCGGGTGGAACCGCTTTTCGGGGTGCTCTTCGAGATGGCGGAAGATCGTGATGTAGCGGGCATAGCCGATCTTCTCGCTGAGATAGGTGGCGTAGTAGATGAACTTGGGCCGGAAGTAGGTGTACTTCTTCTTCTGGGTAAGAAAGCCCAGATTGACCGCGATCCCGGCCTCGCGCAGCGCGTCGTTGATGAAGCCCGCATGGCGCGCCTCGTCCCGCGCCATCAGCTGGAACAGCTCGGTCACGTCATGGTTCGAGCCGCGCCGCTTCATCTCCTTGTAAAGCACGCAGCCCGAGAATTCGGCGGTGCACGAGCTGATCAGGAAGTCGATGAACTCCTTGCGCAACTCGGGCTCCATCCCGTCCCAGTCGACATGGTCCCAGGTCTCGTCCTTGCGGAAATGGCCCTTGTTCGGGTCGGCCTGCATCTCGGCGATCAGCGCGTCCCAGTCGGCCCGGACCGGCGTCACGTCGATGGCGTCGAGCGCCTCGAAATCGGTGGTGTAGAAGCGCGGCGTCAGCAGCGTGTCCTGCATCGCGACGGCGGTCGCGGTCTCGCTGTCCAGAACGGCCTGCTGTTCCTGGATCGCCAGGCCTTCCTCGACGGTGGTGGCATCGGCGGTATGGACGTTCACAGCTTCACCTCCTCGGAAAAGGAGAATTCGCAAAGCTCCATGAAGTCCAGATCCCCGGTCAGCCGCGTCCACAGACGTTCCAGCGGCGTCGCCCGGGTGATGACGGCGATGCGGTCTTCCCTTACCACTTCGCCATAGGGGGCCATGATCTCGGGGCCTTGCACCAGCACCTCGTCGCCCGGATGCACGACGGCTCCGTTGTTGAACCGCACATGCGCATGCAGGCTGTCGAACTTGTGCGAGACCTCAACCGTACACGGTGCGGTCTCCTTCCGTCGGGTGAACATTCCCATCTTTCGGTTCCCTGTTTTTGAGTGTGGAGGGCATGTTCCCGATCCCTCCGGTCAGTCCAGCAGCCGCGCGAAAGCTGCCGTGTTGTCGGCGCCGAAGCCGACCAGTTCCGCACGCCAACCGGTCCGGTCGTCGTACAGCGAAATCCGTCCGTCCTTGAACCGGACCAGCCGCACCGGGGCGTCGAGCGCCACACCGGCCTGCTTGCGCTTGAGCTCGAGCGCGCGCCAGACCCCGGCCACGAAGCCGCCCTCGTTTGGGGCGAACTCGAAGACCTGGGTGCCTTCGGTGTCGTAGACCTTGGCCGAGCCGTCGATCTTGGCGTCGATCACGATCTGGCGTTCCACCGCCACCGGCGCCCCGGCATCGGGCAGCGCGTCGAGCGGCCGGTCGGTCAGCCGGGCATAGGTGACGAGGATCAGCGCGAACAGCGCGACCCCGAACATGCCCTTGATGAGGATCGGCGGGATCTTCTCGCCGTGATCGTAGGGGCCGGTGTGCCGGTTGTTGCGTGCCATGTCTTAGTCTTACTCCGCTGCAAGCGTGTCGTCGTCCCCGACACGCGTGAGCCTGGGTTCGGAGACCCGCGTTTCCGCCGCGTCGGCGATCAGTCGTGCGACCTTCGCCGCCTCAGGGATGCAGCGGAACGCGGGTTCCGTGCGGGCCATCCGCCACGGGCGGACATGGGGCCAGCACAAGAGGTACGAGAACTTGGTGGTTCCCATCAATTCGAAGGCGATCGAGCCCGTGCCGGACTTTCTGAGGTCCAGATTGGCATTGCCGATCCAAGTGTAGGGCAGGTTCAGCGTCATATCGAGCGCCGCCCCGATGCGAAGGGCCACGCGCCGGTTGGTGACGGTATAGACGGTCGCCCGGGCCTGGACGAAGGCCGTGATCAGCAACAACAGGCAGACCACGGCCCCCAGGACCAGGAAGAACGAGGACGCGACCGCCGCCTGCGACCAGGGCATGGTCTCGGCGGCGACGATCATGCGCCAGAGGAAGAGGACGACGAAATAGCTCGCCACCCAGTAAAGCGCGAGGCTTTCCCGGGCGAGCGCCCACCACGCGGGCCGACCCTGCCAGAGGATGTGTTCCCCCTCGGGCAGGCGTTCCGGCAACCCCTTGATGGGTTCGACAGCGAAATCGTCGTCGGACATTGAGTCCCTTCCTCAGAACTGCGGTTCGAGCCGTTCGGCGGGGTCGGCGTAAAGCTTGCCACCCGCGTAATAGGCACAGACCTTGTCTTCTTCGAGTTTGGTGATCTGGCCCGACGACTTGATGGTCGGGACGCCGGCAAAATGCTTGCCGTAGATCGAGTGCACCGAAACTTCGGGCTTGAACCAGCCGATCTTGGCCAGCTGCATCGGCAGCAGGCGGCGGCCGCCGCCATGGGCGCCGTCAAGTTCCAGCTCGAGATAGCGCACCAGCTGTTCCGGCTCGTCGACCCACATGTCGACAATGGTGCCGACCTTCTCGCCGTCGCCCGCGATGACCGGCATGCCGCGCGGGTCGCGACCGGCCGAGACCTTGAAGGTCTTCAGCGCCGACAGCGGCTGGATCTTCGGATGGCCGCGGCCGTCAAGCTCGGGCTCGTCCTTGCGGGCAACCCAGGCGGCCGGACCCACGCCGTCGACCATCGGGTCGCCGGTCGGCTCCAGCGGGTAGCCGTTGTTCTTGGTGACCTTCTTCAGCGCCAGATCCGCGTTGCGGGGATCGGTCTGCATGTCGGGCACGGTTTTCTCGCCCTGGCCGTGCGGCAGCTTGAAGGTCTTCGCCGCGGGCAGCGGGAACATGCCCTGGTTCGGCGCGGGGTTCCCCATCTCGTCTTCCAGCGGGTAGCCCTCATGCATGTTCATCCGTTGGAGATAGAAAATCAGCCCAGCGAAGAACAGCCAGAACGACCAGATGGCCAGACTGGCGATGTCGAAGTTTCCGAAAAAAGCGTTGACCATGGGTATCGGTCCTCCGGGTCAGGTTGGGAAGTCGGCCAGCCCGATCTTGGCCGAGGAATCCCTGTTGGGATGGTTGCGGTCCTGCGGGCGCACAAGCGGCCCCAGAACCATGAGTGTCACGAAGAGAAGGACGATCTCAATGTGGTAGACCGCCGCGTATCCGGTGGCCGGCGTGTTGAGCCCTTCGCCCAGAACGCCCGCCGTCGCAAGATGCCCGATTCCGTCCCGAAGCCCGCCGCCCAGCGCCACGGCCAGCCCCGAGGCGGTCGCCTGCGCGGCCCCCCAGGCGCCCAGCGCAAGCCCGCGGCCCGCGAAATCCCGGACCGGCAGCGCCATCGCCGCGGTCAGCGTCGAGACAGAGAAAAGCCCGCCGCCAAAGCCGATCAGCATGGCGCCAAGGAAAAACAGAAGGCCCGAATGCAGCGGCCCGGCAAAGATCACCAGGGAGAAGGCCACGATGCCGCCGAGGATGCCAAGCGCCCCCATCCGGTGCGAATTCATGCCATGCCCGAGCCAGCGCGCCGCCAGACCGAAGCCCACCAGCGCCCCGAAGGCCCAAAGCGCGGTCAGAAGCGTGGTTGACGACACCGACAGCCCGAGGATCTGCCCGCCATAGGGTTCAAGCAGCACATCCTGCATCGAGAAGGCCAGCGTGCCGACGAAGACCACCGCCAGCAGACGCCCGGCGCTGCCGCCCCGCACGAAATCGCGCCAGGCATCGCCAAAGCTCGGCTGCGGCGCCTCGCGCTCTTCCCTGGACATCGGGCACATGCGCTCCTGTTTCCAGAGCGCGACGAGGTTCAGCAGGATCGTCACGACAGCCGCGCCCTGCACCACCCGGATCAGCCGGATCGACGAGAAGTCGCGCAACAGCCAGCCGATGACGATGGACGACAGGCCCATCCCCAGCAGGAACATCACATAAAGCAGCGCCACGACCCGCGGCCGGGTCTCGTCGGTGGCGCGGTCGGATGCCAGCGCCAGCCCCGCGGTCTGGGTCATGTGCAGCCCCAGCCCCGTCATCAGGAAGGCGATGGCGGCAAAGACCTCGCCCGCCCAGGTCGGGCCCAGCGTCTGGTCGCCCGACAACAGCAGCAGCGAAAACGGCATGATCGCCAGCCCGCCCATCTGCCAGAGCGTGCCGAACCACATGTAGGGGACGCGCTTCCAGCCGATGGCCGATCTGTGGTTGTCGGACCGGAAGCCCATCAGCGCGCGGAAAGGCGCGACCAGAACCGGCACGGCGATCATCATCGCCACGACCATCGCGGGCACCGAAAGCTCGACGATCATCACCCGGTTCAGCGTGCCCAGCAGCATCACCGTCGCCATCCCCACCGACACCTGGAACAGCGACAGCCGCAGCAGCTCGTGCATCGGCAGCCCGTCCGAGGCGGCATCGGCGAAGGGAAGGAACTTCGCCGACAGCTTCGTCAGGGGATGAGGCTTCTTGCTCATCTTTCAAGCTCCATGGCCTGGCTGATGTAGAACCCCTTGGCGACCCGCGCGACGGCACGAAGCCGTCCCTTCACGCCGGCCTTGCGCAGGGCGCCCGCGATCCGCGCCTCGGAATGCGGAATGATCCGGGGCGAGCGGTCCGACCGCGGAAAGAGCTTGCCCGCCACATGCATGACGCTCAGCAGCGGTGTCTTCGGCGCGACGGTGAAGACGATCTTGCCACGGGTCCGGGGCGCAAGCTTGCCCAGGGCCTCGGCGATGTCGCGGGCCTTGTAGTGGATCAGGCTGTCCATCGCCATGACATAGTCGAAACTGCCCAGCCGGTCGCTCAGCATGTCGCCCGCCACGAAGGTGATCTGGCGATGATACTTATCAGGGATCCGGCTTTTCGCCACGTCCAGCAGGCTTTGCGAAATGTCGCAGGCCACGACCTCGGCGCCGCGCTGGACCAGCTCCAGCGTCATCGGCCCGGCGCCGCATCCGGCGTCGAGCACCCGACATCCGGTCAGGTCGTCGGGCAGCCGCGCCAGCATCGCGGCGCGCATCTGGTCGCGCCCCTCGCGCACCGTCTGGCGGATGCGCGACACCGGGGCATCCGAAGTCAGATGCTCCCATGTCTTGGCGGCGGTACGGCCGAAATAGGTCTCGAGTCGTTCCCGGGTGCGGGCGTAGCTGTCCATCAATCGAACCCAAGCAGTTCAAAGATTTCACGGTCGGGCAACGGATGCGGTGCCAGGGGCTCGGTTCCGGCCCAGAGCAGCTCCGCCAGCCGCAGGTATTCGGCACGGCACTGAACGATGTCCTCGTCGTCGGGCATCTCGAACAGCGTCTTCTTCATCAGCCGCGAGCGGCGGATCGCATCGACCAGCGGCATATGCGCGATACGCTCGAAGCCCACGCGCTTGCAGTACTTGTCGACCTGGTCGGTATCTTCCGACCGGTTCGCGATGCAGCCCGCCAGCCGCACGTTGTAGTTCTTCGACTTGGCCTGAACCGCGGCGATGATCCGGTTCATGGCGTAGATCGAGTCGAAATCATTCGCGGTCACGATCACCGCCCGGTCGGCATGCTGCAGGGGCGCGGCGAAGCCGCCGCAAACCACGTCGCCCAGAACGTCGAAGATCACCACATCGGTGTCTTCCAGCATGTGGTGCTGTTTCAGCAGCTTGACGGTCTGACCGACGACATAGCCGCCGCAGCCGGTGCCCGCGGGCGGGCCGCCCGCCTCGACGCACATCACGCCGTTGAAGCCCTCGACCATGAAATCCTCGGGCCGCAGCTCTTCGGGGTGGAAATCCACCTCCTTGAGCACGTCGATCACCGTGGATTGCAGATGCCCCGTCAGGGTGAAGGTCGAATCATGCTTGGGATCGCAGCCGATCTGCAGAACGCGCTTGCCCAGCATCGAGAAGGCCGCCGACAGGTTCGACGAGGTCGTCGACTTGCCGATCCCGCCCTTGCCATAGACCGAAAAGACCTTGGCCCCCTCGATCTTCATCGTTTCGTCCTGATGGACCTGGACGGAGCCTTCGCCGTCTTCGCCCTTCAGCACAGGAATGTCGTCTCTGGGGCTCATTGGTTCCCTCCGTTCGCGGCTTATTCCGCCGCCACTATGCCTTCGAGCCGGTCTTCCAGCTCATCGGCCGCCGCCTGCAATGCGGCCAGGGTTTCGGCGTCGGGTTGCCAGTAATTGCGGTCATGGGCTTCCAGAAGGCGGTTCGCCATCCGGGCCGATGCCGCAGGGTTCAGGCTGGCCAGCCGTTTTCTCATTTCCTCGTCCAGGACGAAGGTTTCCGACAGCCGTTGATACACCCACGGTTCCACCTGGCCGGTTGTCGCCGACCACCCGAGAGTGTTGGTGACCTGCGCCTCGATCTGGCGCACGCCTTCATGCCCGTGCTTGAGCATGCCTTCGAACCATTTCGGGTTGAGGCTGCGCGACCGGGTTTCCAGGGCCACCTGATCCTGAAGCGTGCGCACCTTGCCCTCGCCCCGGGTCTGGTCGCCGATATAGACGGCCGCATCCTGCCCGCCCCGGGCGCGTTTCACCGCCCGCGCGATGCCGCCCAGCGTGTCGAAATAGTGATCGACAGTCGTCACGCCGAGTTCGACGCTTTCGAGGTTCTGATAGGCGACGTCCACATCCTTCAGCGTCTGCTGCAACAGGGCCGCATTGGCCCTCGACTTGCCGTCGCGCCCATAGGCGAAGCTTTTCCGCGCCTCGTAGGCATCCGCCAGCTCGTCCTCGTCGCCCCAGGCGCCGCTGTCGACCAGCCCGTTGACGTTCGAGCCATAGGCGCCCTCGGCATTCGAGAAGACCCGCAGCGCCGCGGTTTCCATGTCGACGCCCATCTTCTCGGCATGTGCCAGCGAATGGGCCCGGATGAAGTTCTGCTCCAGCGGCTCGTCCTCGGCCATCGCGGCCTTCCAGGCGGCCTCGGCCAACATGCGGGTCTGCAGCGGCAGCAGGTCGCGGAAGATGCCCGACAGCGTCATCACCACATCGACCCGCGGCCGGCCGAGTTCTTCCAGCGGCACCAGATCGGCGCCCGCCAGACGGCCGTAATTGTCGAACCGCGGCTTCGCGCCCATCAGCGCCATGGCCTGGGCGATGGGGCCGCCGTCGGATTTGATGTTGTCCGACCCCCACAGCACCATCGCCACCGAGCGCGGCAGAGCCGCATGGGCGTCCAAGAGCTTCTGCGCCTGCTTCGCGCCTTCCAGCATGGCGAACTGGGTCGGCATGCGGAACGGGTCGAAGGCATGGATGTTGCGCCCCGTCGGCAGCACGTCGGCCGACCGGATCAGATCGCCGCCGGGCACCGGCTTGATGTAGCGCCCGCCCAGCGCGCGCATGATCGCGGGCAGTTCGGTGTCCTGCTGAAGCCAGTAATCGACCTTCTCGCGGGTCTCGGCATCGGTATCGGTCATCACCCGCAGATGCTCGGCCCGTTCCTCGGGCGTCACCGTGCGGCCGACCACATGCAGCCCGTCGGGGATCAGCGCGTCCTCGGTTTCCAAGAGCTTCAGCCACAGCTTTTCGGGCGGCGTGCCGGTCATGTCGACGGCGTCGGCCTGGGCCGCGATCAGCTCTTCCAGATCGGCCTGCTCGGGCGAGCCGGGCTCGGTCTGGCGCCAGCGGGTCAGGCTGTCCTTCAGCTCCTGCAGGCCCTTGTAAAGCCCCGAGGCAGCCAGCGGCGGCGTCAGGTGGGTGATCGTCACCGCGTTCGACCGGCGCTTGGCCAGCGTCGCCTCGGACGGGTTGTTCGACGCATAGAGATAGACGTTCGGCATGTCGCCGATCAGCCGGTCGGGCCAGTCGCGGAAGCACATGCCCGCCTGCTTGCCCGGCATGAATTCCAGCGCGCCATGCATCCCGAAATGCAAAAGCACATCCGCGCGGAAGGTGTTCTTGAGCCACAGATAGAAGGCGCTGAAGGCATGGGTCGGCGCGAAGCCCCGTTCGAACAGAAGCCGCATCGGGTCGCCCTCGTAGCCGAAGGTCGGCTGGACCCCCACGAAGACATTGCCGAATTCGCGGCCCAGCACGAAGACGCCGCGCCCGTCCGACCGGATCTTGCCCGGGGCAGGCCCCCAGACGGATTCGATCTCGGCCAGCCAGGGCGTGCCGCGCACCAGATCGTCGGCGGGCACATGGGCGGCCACGTTGCCTTCCTGCCCGTAGGTCTTGGCATTGCCTTCAAGGATCGCGGTCCGCAGATCGTCGACCGTGGCGGGCAGTTCGCCGGTCTCGTAGCCCTCGGACTTCATCCGGTGCAGCGTGTTGAAAAGGCTTTCGAAGACAGACAGATAGGCAGCGGTGCCGATGGCGCCCGCATTGGGCGGGAAACCGAAGAGGACGATGCCGACCTTGCGGCTTTCGGTTTCCGACCGGCGCAGCCGGGACAGCCGTTCGATCCGGGCGGCCAGCGTCGCCACGCGCTCGGAACAGGCGGCCATTTCCTTGGCCTCGCCCTTGTGGGTGCAGTCGCGCGGGCAACCCTTGCAGCCCTCGGGCCCGTGGCGGCCGCCAAAGACGGTGGGTGAGATCGCCCCGTCGAGTTCCGGCAGCGCGATCAGCATGGTGGTCTCGACCGGGCCGAGCCCGCCAGAGGATTCGCTCCATTGACCCAGCGTCTGGAATTCCAGCGGATGGGCGGCGATATAGGGCACGTCGAGCCCGCTCAGCACCTCGACCGCGGCGTCGCTGTCGTTATAGGCCGGACCGCCGATCAGGCTGAACCCGGTCAGCGACACCAGCGTGTCGATATGAACGCTCTGCTCGCCGGTGAAATAGGCGGCGATGGCGGGCCGGGCGTCGAGCCCGCCCGCGAAGGCCGCGATCACCCGGATGCCGCGTTCTTCCAGCGCCCGGATCACCGCATCGTAATGGGCAGTGTCCGAGGCAAGGATGTAGGAGCGCATCAACAGGATGCCGACGGTCGCGACCGGTGCGGCGGGCTGCGGCAGGTCCTTGATGTCGGTGGTGATGCGATGCGGGATGTCGGGATGGTACAGCCCGGTCTCGGGATATTCGATCGGCGCCTCGGACGGGCCGCCGCGCCAAGAGGCGTCCTTGGCATAGCGCGAGATCAGAAAGCGCACCATCTGCTCGACATTGTCGTCGGACCCGCCCAGCCAGTATTGCATGGTCAGGAACCAGGCGCGCAGATCCTGCGCCTTGCCCGGCAGGTATTTCAGCATCTTGGGCAGGCGGCGCAGCATGGCCATCTGCTTTTCGCCGCCGGTCTTGACCTGACCGTTCTCGTCCCGGACGTTGCCGCGCAGCTTCTTCAGAAGCTTCATCGGCCCCGAGGCGGGCTTGGACATGTCCAGATCGCCCATCCGGGTCAGCTGGACGATCTGCTTGTCGGCGATGATGCCGATCATCGCGTCGCAATCGTCGCGGCGGGCTTTCAGCTCGGGCAGGATGGCGTTGATATGCTCCTCGATGAACAGAAGGTTCACCAGGATGATGTCGGCATTCAGAACGTCGTCCTTGGCCCGGACCAGCGCGCCCGGGTTTTCCGACCAGGTCGCGGCGGCGTGAACCGTCACCCGGAGCCCGGGGAAATCCTCGGCAAGACGCTCGGTGACCCGCTCGCAAGGACCCGCAGAATGCGAATCCAGCGTGACGATGACTACTCGATACCCGGGGTAATGACGTTCATCGCGCATAATGGGCCTTCGCCTCGTACAAGGTTTCGACACTGATCTCGTGCACGCCCTTCTCAAGCGCGAACTTCTCGGTATTCCGCTTGGCCTTGCCGCGCACGAAGAACGGGATCTTCTTCAGTTCCTTCTCGGCTGCGCTCAGCCAGACGATCTCGCCCTCGGCCGGGGCCGCGACGGCGGCGGCTTCCTGATCGGCCTCGGGTTCGGCCTCGACGGTCCTCGCCTTGGCAGCCCCGCCATGATGCGAGGCACCGGCATCGTCGTGGAACTCGAAATCCTCGCGGAACATGTGCAACAGGTGCTCTTCGAGCCCCATCACCAGCGGATGGACCAGCGTGTCGAAGATCACGTTGGCACCCTCCCAGCCCATTTGCGGGCTGTAGCGGGCGGGGAAGTCCTGAACGTGCACGGGCGCCGAGATCACGGCGCAGGGAATGCCCAGCCGCTTGCCGATATGGCGCTCCATCTGGGTGCCGAGGATCATCTCGGGCGCCAGGTCCTCGATGGCCTTCTCGACCTCGAGGTAATCGTCGCTGATCAGCGCCTCGACCCCGAACTCCTTGGCAAGCTTGCGGATCTCGCGGGCGAATTCGCGGTTGTAGCAGCCAAGCCCGACGACCTCGAATCCCATCTCGTCGCGCGCGACGCGGGCCATGGCCTTGACGTGGGTGGCATCCCCGAACAGGAAGACGCGCTTGCCGGTCAGATAGGTCGAGTCGACCGATTGCGAATACCAGGGCATCCGCAGGCGGGCATCGTCGGCCTTGGGTTGGACGCCCGCGATCCCGGCCACCTCGGCAATGAAATCGCGGGTCGCGCCGACGCCGATCGGCACCGTCTTGGTGAAGGGCTGGCCGAGGTTTTTCTCCATCCAGCGCGCCGCGGTCTCGGCATGCTCGGGATACATCAGCACGTTGAAATGCGCGGCCCCCATCCGGGCGATGTCAGCGGGCGCAGCCCCCATGGGCGCGACCACATTGACCGAGATGCCCATCTCTTCCAGCAGCGCCGTCACCTCGACGATATCGTCGCGATGCCGGAAGCCCAGCCCCACCGGCCCGATCAGGTTGGCCGAGACATGGGCGGTGCGCTCCATCGGCCGGGCGATGGCCTTGACGATCTGGTAGAAGGTCTCGTCCGAGCCGAAGTTTTCCTTGCGCTGATAGCTCGGCAGCTCCAGCGGGATCACCGGAATGCCCAGATCCATGGTCGCGGCCATGCCTTCGGGGTCGTCCTGGATCAGTTCGGCGGTGCAGGAAGACCCCACGATCATCGCCTGCGGCTTGAACCGGTCGAAGGCGTCATGCAGCGAGGTCTTGAAGAGGTTCGCGGTGTCCTCGCCCAGATCGCGCGCCTGGAAGGTGGTGTAGCTGACCGGCGGACGGTGGTTGCGCCGTTCGATCATCGTGAACAGCAGGTCGGCATAGGTGTCGCCCTGCGGCGCGTGCAGCACGTAATGCAGACCCTTCATGGCGGTCGCGACACGCATCGCGCCGACATGGGGCGGGCCTTCATAGGTCCAGACGGTCAGCTTCATGCCGCGCCCTCCAGCCCGGCCAGAATTGCGCGGCGGCGCAACGGGCGGGCGAAGAGACCGGCCAGATCGCCGGCCTGCTCATAGAAATGGACAGGCGTGAACACCAGTTCGATGGCCCATTTCGTGGTCATGCCTTCGGACTCCAGCGGGTTCGCAAGCCCGAGCCCGCAGACCGTCAGGTCGGGCCGGGCGGCCCGGCAGCGGTCGAGCTGCAGATCGACATCCTGGCCCTCGGCGATCACCGGCCCCTCGGCCAGAAGATCGAGATCGGGACCGACGATCTGCTTGTTGATGAAGGGGGCGCCGACCTCGACCGCGGTCATGCCGCATTCGCGGGTCAGGAAGCGCGCCAGCGGAATTTCCAGCTGGCTGTCGGGGAAGAAGAAGATCGACTTGCCGCCCAGCGTCTCGGCGGCCGCCGCGATGGCCTTGCGGGCCCGGGCGCGCGGGGCGTCGGTGACCTTCGCGAAGGTTTCGGGCGAGACCCCGAATTCCTGCGCCACGGCCCATAGCCAGGCGGTCGTCCCCTCTTCGCCGAAGGGGAACGGCGCGGGCAGGATGCGCGCACCGCGGCGTTCCAGCCCGGCGGCGGTCTCGTTCAGGAAGGGCTGGGTCAGCGCAACGACGGTATTCGCCCCCACCCCGGGCGCTTCGGCCGCGCGGTGGGCGGGCAGGCAGCGCACCGGCGCCACGCCCATCTCGGCCAGCAGCGACAACGCCTGATCCTCGACCACATCGGGCAGCGCGCCGACCATCAGCAGCTGACGCTCGTCGGTCTTGGGCAGGGTCGGCACCATGGTCGCGAGGCAGGCATCCTCGCCCTCGGTGAAGGTCGTCTCGATCCCCGAGCCGGAATAGTTCATCACCCGCACATGGGGGGCATGGCGTTCGGTCAGCCGTTCGGCCGCGCGGTGCAGGTCAAGCTTGATCACCTCGGACGGGCAAGACCCCACCAGGAACAATTGCTTGATGTCGGGACGGCGCGCCAGCAGCCGGTCGACCTCGCGGTCGAGTTCGGCATTGGCGTCGGCAAGCCCGGCCAGATCCTTTTCCTCGAGGATGGCGGTGCCAAAGCGCGGCTCGGCGAAGATCATCACGCCCGCGGCCGATTGCAGCAGATGCGCACAGGTGCGCGAGCCGACCACCAGGAAGAAAGCGTCCTGCATCTTGCGGTGCAGCCAGATGATCCCGGTCAGACCGCAGAACACCTCGCGCTGGCCGCGTTCCTTAAGGACGGGCGCGTTGCGGCAACCGGCGGCGGGCGGGGCGGGGGTAAATCCGGTCATGCGGCGACCTCCGTTGCCTCACCCTGCAACCGGGCCATCCGCAGCTTCCACAGGAACTGCCCGGCATTGATGACATAGGTGCTGTAGGCCGCCAGCGCGATCAGCATCTGGCCGGTCGGGCCCACGCTGCCGGTCAGCAGCGCCCACAGATACAGCGTATGCAGCGCAATCACCGCCATCGAGAAGACGTCTTCCCAGAAGAAGGCGGGCGCGAAGAGATAGCGGCCGAACACGACCTTCTCCCAGATCGCACCGGTGACCATGATGGTGTAAAGCACCAAGGTCTTGATCACGATCGAGATCGTGGCCGCCTCGTAGCCCGCCCCGGTCACAAGGTACCGCAGGACGAGAACCAGCGAGACCAGAAAGACCAGGAACTGCAACGGCGCCAGAACGCCCTGCACGACGGTCCACTTGGTCGAGTCGCGACGGCGACGCTCTTCCGGCGTATAGAGTTGGACCGCCCTTGGGGCGGTTCCCACGTTTTCCGGCATCCTCCGACTCCCTGACAGACGGTGGCTTGGGCCTCACGTTAGACCTCTGGCGCGGAAAGTGTCAATTGTAATTTACACTCTTTCCGTTTACACTCCTCTCGATCCGAGGGGTGTCGAGCGCCCGGGGCAGAGCAAAAGAGCCTATATTTTCTAAAGGCTTGCCTGCGCCGTCTTGATTCCTCCAGCCACGAGGGCCAACAAGTGTCAATCGGCTTTGACAACGCTGGACAGTCCCCAGAGCGCGTTGCGCACCGGTCGTATCGAATCCGCCGGGCCGGTCCTCGGCCGGGGGCGTATCATGGCTGAGCCGCAGAAGTCGATAGCGCCTGCCGGGCCGCCCTCCCGCCCCTGCGAGCGTCATGACGAGGTCGAAACCCTCGCGAGCCAGGTGCTTTCGGCGCTGGCGCAGCGCTCGGGCGACGGGGCGGAGGCGGTGAGCTCCAAGATTCTGGCCGAATTCTGCGCCGACGTGCTGCGCGGCGACCGGTCGATCCGGACCGGCGCGCTGGCCACGCTGCGCCGCCACGGGATTTCCGCGACCGCCATCGTCGACGGCTATATCCCCGCCGCCGCGCGCGAACTGGGCGACCGCTGGTGCCGCGACGAACTGAGCTTTGCCGACGTGACCATCGGCGCGGCGCGGCTGCAGGCGATGCTGCGCGAACTGGGCGCGGCCAATGCCTGCGACATGCTGGCCGCCTCGGACGCGCCCAATATCATGATGATCGTGCCGCATGACGAATTCCACACGCTGGGCGGCATGACCGCCGCCAACCAGATGCGCCGCATGGGCGCGTCGGTCTGTCTGGCGCTGGGCCAGACCGAGGACGAGATCCTGCAAAAGGCCATGGCGCGGCAATTCGATCTGGTGGCGATTTCCGTCTCCTGCCGCCAGAAGCTCGACTCGACCCGGCGCCTGGTGAACGGCTTGCGCCGGGCGCTCGGCTCCGGCGTGCCGATCGTGATCGGCGGTCGGGTTGCCGACGGGGCCGAGGATATCTGCGCGCTGACCGGCGCGGACGCGGCCACATCGGACGCGCACGAGGCGTTGCGCCTTTGCGGCATGGACAGAAGAACGCTGGCGCCCGGCGCCGGCCGGTCAGGGCAGGACCAGTGACGGGGAGGCGGCCGGGACGGCCGGAAAAGGGCGCGTGACGTCAAGGGGCACCAAATACTGGAACAGCGGCGCGATCCCTCTCATCGCGCCCGAGATGCTGGGCGAAATCATCGCCACGGCCTGCGACGTCGCGATCGTCCTCTCGCCCGAGGGTCGCGTGCTGTCGGTCTTGGTGAACAAGGACCATCACGCCCATGGGCAGCTCGATCACTGGGAAGGCCGCGACATCCGCGACGTGCTGACCCAGGACAGTCGCCCCAAGCTTGACGCGCGGCTCGAGTTCTTCGCCCGGGGCGGCGAGACCGGAAAACCGGTCGAACTGAACCATGCCGATGGCGAGGGCTGGTCTTTCCCGGTCCGCTATTCCTTCCACACCATCGGCCCCGACGGCAGCACACTGCTGATGCTGGGCCGCGACCTGCGCCCCATCGCCGAGATGCAGATGCAGCTCATCGAGGCGCAGATGGCGCTGGAGCGGGACTACGAGACCCAGCGCGAATACGACACCCGCTACCGCGTCCTGTCCGAATCGACCCGCGACGCCTTCGTCTTCGTCGGAACCAAGTCGGGCCGGGTGGTCGATGCCAATCCGGTGGCCTGCGAGCTTCTGGGCGCCGAGCGTGCCGAACTGATCGGCAACGCCTTCGCCCAGGAATTCGACGGCCGCCGCCGGGCCGAGTTCCTCGAGGCGCTGAGCCAGGTGGCCCTGTCGCCCGAGGCGCATCCGCTGCCGCTGGAAACCCGGCGCACCCGGGTCCGGATCCGGCTGCGCCCGATTGCCTTCCGCGCGGCGGGCGAGCCGCTGATCCTGTGCCGGCTGGACCGGACCGAGGACCGCGAGCCCAATGGCGGCGAGATGGGCGAGACGCTTCTGGCCTTCTACCGCCAGGGCGTCGATGCGCTGGTCTTCACCGACCCGCAAGGCGTGATCCTTGCCGCCAATGACAGCTTCCTCGGGCTTGCCGATGCGCCGCATGTGGGGTCGGTCAAGGGCCGGTCTCTGGGCGATTATCTGGTGCGCGGCAGCGTCGATCTGAGAGTGCTCGTCGAAAACGCCACCCGCAGCGGGCAGATGCGGTTCTTCGCCACCAAGCTGTCGGGCGAATATGGCGCCCAGGTCTCGGTCGAGATTTCGGCCACCTATCTCAAGGACCAGGCCAGCCCCTGCATCGTCTACGTGATCCGCGACGCCAGCCGCATGGAGGGCGCGCGCAAGCCCGGCGTCGCGGTGTCGGACGACGCGATGCGCTCGGTGATGGAGCTGGTGGGCTCCGCCAGCCTCAAGGACATCGTGACCGAAACCACCGATGTGGTCGAAAAGATGTGCATCGAGACCGCCGTCGAACTGACGCGGAACAACCGCGTGGCGGCGGCCGAGATGCTGGGGCTCTCGCGCCAGAGCCTTTATGTGAAGCTCCGGAAATACGGGCTCCTCAGCAGAGACGGGGGCGACTCGTGACGCCCCTGCAGGGAAGCAAGACCCGCCCCGAACGGGGCCAGGAGAATCTGCGGAAGACATGACCGATATCTCGAACGTGCCGAACCGGCGTCTGCCGGACCCCGCCGCCATGGTGACGCTGATCAAGCCGATCACCTGGTTTCCCCCGATGTGGGCCTATCTTTGCGGCACCGTGTCCTCGGGGGTGTCGCCCCTGTCGAAACCCGGCCTCGTGCTGCTGGGCATCGTGCTGGCAGGCCCTGTGGTCTGCGGCATGAGCCAGGCCGCGAATGACTGGTGCGACCGGCATGTCGACGCCATCAACGAGCCCTATCGCCCGATCCCCTCGGGCCGCATTCCGGGGCGCTGGGGGTTCTATATCGCCTGCGCGATGTCGCTTCTGGCGCTGGTGATCGGCTGGCAGCTGGGCCCCTGGGGCTTTGGCGCCACGATCCTCGGCGTTGCCGCCGCCTGGGCCTATTCGGCCGAACCCGTGCGGCTGAAGAAATCGGGCTGGTGGGGGCCGGGGCTGGTTGGCATCTCGTATGAATCGCTTCCGTGGTTCACCGGAGCGGCGGTGCTGTCGGCGGGCGCCCCCTCGGTCTATGTGGTGGTGATCGCGCTGCTTTACGGGATCGGCGCGCACGGGATCATGACCCTGAACGACTTCAAGGCGCTGGAGGGCGACCGCCAGATGGGTGTGAACTCGCTGCCCGTGACCATGGGGCCGCGCAAGGCCGCCTGGGTGGCCTCGATCGTGATGGCGGTGCCGCAGGCGGTGGTGATCGGCCTCTTGGCGCTCTGGGACCGGCCGTTCCACGCCGCGGGCGTGACCGCCGTGCTGCTGGTGCAGTTCTGGGCGATGTCGGTGATGATGAAGGACCCCAAGGGCAAGGCGCCCTGGTATAACGGCGTGGGCGTCGTCCTCTATGTGTCCGGCATGATGATCTCGGCCTTCGCGATCCGGTCGCTCGGAGCGCTCTGATGACGCTGAGCTGGCTGCAGATCGTCCGGCTGGGGCTCGTGCAGATGAGCCTTGGCGCGGTCGTGGTGCTGACCTCGTCCACGCTGAACCGGCTGATGGTGGTCGAACTGGCGCTTCCCGCCGTGCTGCCGGGACTTCTGGTGGCACTCCATTACGCGATCCAGATCACCCGGCCCAGCTGGGGGTTCCTGTCGGACACGCGCGGCCAGCGCACCCGGTTCATCATCGGCGGCATGGCGATCCTGGCGCTGGGCGGCTATCTCGCCGCAACCGGCGTCGTGGTGATGGAAGACCATTACGGCGCGGGGCTGGCGCTCTCGGTCCTGGCCTATGCGCTGATCGGCATCGGCGTCGCGGCCTGCGGCACCTCGCTTCTGGCGCTGCTGGCCACCGCCACCGCGCCCGAACGCCGCGCGGCGGCGGCCACCATCACCTGGCTGATGATGATCGCGGGCATCGGCATCACCGCCGGCACGGTCGGCGCCTTCCTCGATCCCTATACGCCCGCGCTGCTGCTGGAAATCGTGACCGTGGTCACCCTGGGCGCGGTCGCGGTGACCACGCTGGCGGTCTGGGGCATCGAAAAGCGCGTGGTCGCCCATCGCGAACCCGACGAGATGCCGTTCTGGAAGGGCATCGGCGAGGTCTGGGCCGAGCCCCGCGCCCGCGTCTTCACGCTGTTCGTGTTCCTGTCGATGGTCGCCTATTTCATGCAGGAACTGATCCTCGAGCCGTTCTCGGGCCTTGTGTTCGAGTTCACACCCGGCCAGTCGACCTCGCTGTCGGGGGCCCAGCATGGCGGCGTCTTCCTCGGCATGGTCGTGGTCGGCATCGGCAGCTCGGTGCTGCGGATCTGGGCCTTGCGCACCTGGGTGATCCTCGGCTGCCTCGGCTCGGCCGCGGCCCTGACAAGCATCGCCGCACTTGGGCATTTCGGCGCGCATCTGCCGCTGACGCCCGCCGTGGTGCTGATGGGCTTTTTCAACGGCATCTTCACCGTCGCCGCCATCGGCGCGATGATGGCGCTGGCAGGCGAGGGCCGCGACGCGCGCGAAGGCACGCGGATGGGCCTTTGGGGTGCCGCGCAGGCGATTGCCGCAGGCTTTGGCGGCCTTGTCGGCGCCGCCGCGGCCGACGGTTTGCGCCAGATCATGGACGACGCACCCGCCTTTGGCGTGGTGTTCCTGACCGAAGCGATCCTCTTCGTGCTGGCTGCTGCAATGGCCCTGAGGATCATGGATGGAAATCGACCCACAACGGAAAACGCAGGTCTTGTGCCAGGGGAGTAAGACAGATGATTTATGACGTTGTTGTCGTCGGGGGCGGCCCCGCCGGCGCCACCGCCGCAGAGGATCTTGCCCGTTCGGGCAAGAAGGTCGCGCTTCTGGACCGCGAGGGCCGGATCAAGCCCTGCGGCGGCGCGATCCCGCCGCGGCTGATGCGCGATTTCAACATTTCCGACGAACAGCTGGTGGCCAAGATCGACACCGCGCGGATGATCTCGCCCTCGGGCCGTTTCGTCGACATCCCGATCGAGAACGGCTTCGTCGGCATGGTCGACCGCAAGGATTTCGACCCGTTCCTGCGCGCCCGCGCCGAACGCGCCGGTGCCACCCGCTTTACCGGCACCTTCGTCCGGGTCGAGCGCGAGGAGGAAAAGACCTTCCTCGTCTTCCGCGACAAGCAGTCGAAGGAAGAGGTCAGGCTTCAGACCAAGTTCATCATCGGCGCCGACGGCGCGCGGTCTGACGTCGCGCGTGCCGAAGTGCCCGGCGGCGACAAGATCCCCTATGTGATCGCCTATCACGAGATCATCGACGCGCCGATGGCGGTCGGCAACTACCAGCCCAACCGCTGCGACGTGATCTATGACGGCCGGATCAGCCCCGATTTCTACGGCTGGGTGTTCCCGCACGGGCATACCTGCTCGGTCGGGATGGGCACCGGCGTCGACGGCTTCGACCTGAAACAGGCGACCGCCGATCTGCGCAAGATGGCCGGGCTCGACCAGGCCGAGACGATCCGCAAGGAAGGCGCGCCGATCCCGCTGCGCCCCATGGACAAGTGGGACAACGGCCGCGACGTGGTCGTGGTGGGCGATGCTGCGGGCACCGTGGCGCCCAGTTCGGGCGAGGGCATCTACTACGCGATGTATGGCGGGCGCGTGGGCGCGGCTGCGGTCTCGGCGGCGCTGGCCTCCGGCCGCGCGTCGGATCTGAAGCTGGCCCGGCAGATGTTCATGAAGGACCACAAGAACACCTACAAGGCGCTGCAGGCGATGCAGGACGCCTATTACCACAGCGACGAACGGCGCGAACGCTTCGTGTCGCTCTGCCACGATGTCGACGTGCAGACGCTGACCTTCGAATCCTACATGAACAAGAAGCTGACCAGGAAACGCCCGCTGGCCCATATCAAGATCGGGATCAAGAACGTCGCCCACCTGACGGGCCTGGTGTCGCCGCAATACACATGAGCGAAATGATCCCGGCCTGGGTCAACGGCGAACTGACACCGGTCGAGAAGCTGGAGGCCCACCAGAAGGGCCTCCGCCACAAGGCGATCTCGGTCTTCGTTCTGGATGGCGACCGGGTGCTGATCCAGCGCCGGGCGCTGGGCAAGTATCACACGCCCGGCTTCTGGGCGAATACCTGCTGCACCCATCCGCGCTGGGACGAGGAGTCGAAGACCTGCGCCAACCGTCGGCTGGCCGAAGAGCTGGGCATCACCGGCCTGACGCTCGAATTCCGCGAGCAGGTCGAATACCGCGCCGATGTGGGCAACGGGCTGATCGAGCACGAGGTGGTCGACATCTTCGTCGCCGAGGCCGGGCCCGATCTGACCTGGGACCTGAACCCCGACGAGGTGATGGATGCCCGCTGGATCGGTCTGGACGATCTGGCCCGCGAGACCCGCGAGACCGAGGGCGTCTATACGCCCTGGCTGCGGATCTATCTTGAAAAGCACAGCGACGCGATCTTCGGATCGCTCGCCTCGGCCTGAGCGCCTTTTCGGTCCGGGCTTTGGCCCGGGCCGGTTCTTGCCTGCGCCGTCAGGCCCGCCGCACAAGCCGCACCAGCGGCAGGATCGCGAAGCTCGTCACCGCGACCAGCACCGATCCGGCCGCGATCCCCACCACGCCGTCCAGCGCCGCCGTCACGATCCATTCGGTCGCGCCCTTTGCCACCGGGATTGCCCCGGCCACGGCCATCGCCGCGTGGCGGATCGCCTCCTGCGGCAGATGCCACCCCAGTTCGTGGGCGCCATGCACCAGGATCGAGCCGCCGACCCAGATCATCGCGGCCGTCCCAACGACCAGCAGCAGCGTCATGACCTTGGGCATGGCCCGCACGATCCCGATGCCAAACCCGCGCGTCAGCGCCAGCCGTCCCTTCTCGGCCATCGCCAGCCCGATATCGTCGGCCTTCACGATAAGCCCGACCGCGCCATAGACGACGACGGTGATCAGCGCGCCTGCCAGCGCCATCGCCGCCGCCTCGACCCAGATCGTCATGTGGTCGGGCAATGAGGCAAGGATGATGGTCATGATTTCGGCCGACAGGATGAAATCGGTCTTGATCGCGCCCTTGACCTTGGCCTCTTCCAGATGGGCCGCCGACATCTGACCGTCCGGCCCGGCCTCGGCCGCGTGATGGGACGGCCGAAGCGCGTGCCAGATCTTCTCGACCCCCTCGAAGCAAAGGTAACCCCCGCCCAGCATCAGCAAGGGCGCGATCGCCCAGGGCGCGAATTGCGACAGCACCAGCGCCACGGGAAGAAGAATCACCAGCTTGTTGAACAGCGATCCGCGGGCAATTCCCCAGACGATGGGCAATTCGCGGGCAGGCGAGAAACCCTGAACGTATTTGGGCGTGACCGCAGCATCGTCGACAACCGCCCCCGCCGCCTTGGACGAGGCCTTCACCGCCTGCCCCACCACATCGTCCACCGAAGCGGACGCAACCTTGGCGATCGCCGCCACGTCATCGAGCAGCGCCAGTAACCCGCTCATCGCCTGTCTCTATCCTGTTCTGCCCCGTCGTCCTGCGGCGCAAGGATAGCGCACCGCCCGGCCGGGTCCAATAGCGGCAGCCGGGCCGGGGGCGCCCTGCGGCATCCGCCCCGAGCCGGGATCGGGATCGGGATCGGGATCGGCAAGCCCCCGCCCGACCGGGCGCCAGAACAATCCTTTTGAAATCAGGGATTGACGCAATGCTGCTGTTGTTTTTGAGTTGTATTAATCGTAATGACAACCCGAGCGCGATCTTCTCTCTCGGTCGCCTGGAACCATCAGGGTAACTGCCATGGACTCCGACCAGCGCCAGCCGGCCGAGGCCCGTTTCGTGCGCCCGGTCGACGGCTTCTGCCAACCGCTGCCCCAGGCCAGTCTGCGCCGCGTCGCGCAGGAGGCCCTGATGCGCGTCGCCCGCCTGCCCTGCCCGTCGCCCAGCCCCTTGCCCAGCCCGTCGCCGTCGCCACCACCGTCGCGCCACCCACGCGCCGAGCCGCCCGCTCTGGCCGAGATCGAAGCGCTGTGCGCGACGCTCGCGACGGGCGATCTTTTGCAGTCCCGCCAGATCCTCGATGCCCATCTGGCGGCGGGGCGCGACAAGACCTGGATTGCCGAGGCGCTGTTGCCCGAGGCGGCAAGGCTGATGGGCCGCCGCTGGGAAAGCGACGAGGTCAGTTTCGTTCAGGTGGGGCAGGCCGTGGGCCGGCTTCAGCGGCTTTTGCGGCTTGTGCGTGCCGAGGCCGGCCCCCGCCCGGTCGATCCGGCGCGGCGGGCGCTTTTCGCCACGCCCGAGGCCGAAACCCACACCTTCGGGGTGATCGTGGCTGCCGACATGTTCCGCGACCACGGCTGGGAGATCGAACTGTCGCTGTCCGAACCGCAAGACAGGCTGATCTCCGACCTGACCCAATCGCGGGTGCGCCTTCTGGGCCTGTCCGCCGCCGGACCCCGGTCGGCACTGCCGCTGACGCGGCTGGTCGAGGCGGTCAAAGCGGCGCTGCCCGAGATACGGGTGCTGATCTGCGGCAAGATCCTGCACAACTGCCCCGAAATCGCGCGCCAGATCCCTGCCGACGGGCATGCCGACGACCTGGAGACCGCGCTTTCCCTGGCCGACCGGCTGGTCCTGGAGGCGCGCCCCTGACAGCCCCCCCCCCTGACAGCCCCACCCAATGCCCGCACCCGCTCGCAGCACCCTCGCGCAGCACCCGCTCACAGCACCTGGGGCCGCACCCGGGGCGCCGTGCCGCAGACCGGGCGCGAATTGCACGATCCTGTCGAAAGTGACCGACGCCTTCACGTGCCAGTAGCAAGGACATACGCTCTGCGCTAAAATACCTCACTTGACAGCAGCGCAGAGGCCGCTCGGCCCTCTTCCTCTTCAGCATGGCACCGCCCGGGAACGGCGCCCAAGATCAAGAAAGGGAGCTCGGCATGACAAAGGACTTGATGATCGCGCGTCATCGCGAGGACGCCTTGCATGAGGTGGCCGAGACGCTGGACGGGCTGACGATGTATCTGAGGGCAATCGACAACAAGGCAACCTCGGAACCGGCGCTGGGAAAGCTTGCGCTGCGGATCGAAGGACTCGCCGAGTCGGTCCGCGGTGAGATCGGCCGCCGACGTGCCGCACAAATGCGAACGTATCGGCATCTTCACTGAGGCCGTGCTGCGCCCCGCACCTGTCTGAGGCAACGGACAGTTTCCGGGGCCGGGCGGACCCCAGGGGCTGTCGGCAGCCCCAAGACGGCCAGACGGTCCGCAGGAGGACTTTGGCCGGGTCTTGTGTCTTCGGTCGTTCCCGCAGTCATTCCGCACGGGGTCCGATCCGGCGGCCTGCCCTGTCCTGCCCTGTTATGACTTGACGTATTGACGAAACCATCGGTGCCGGGCAGCGTTCATGACCAACGTCTGGACCCTGTTCGATTGAAACGGTATGGATACTTTTCGTAACCCCTCGTTCCCCGGGGTCTGCACGACCAAGCGAAACCTCGAAGCCCTCAGGCGCAGCGACCTCGCGGCGGCAGTGCTGATGGAGCGGATCGTCCGCGACGCCTACGATTCGAAAAGTTCCAGCGCGATCCAGCCGCTGCAATGGTCGATCCTGCGCTATGTCGAACGATCGCCCGAAGACCGCTGCACGCTGACCCTCATCGCCAGCTATCTGGGCCTGACCCATGCCCCGGTCAGCCGCGCGGTCAGGACGATGCGCGACCGCGGGCTTGTCGGACAGCGCAGCCATCCGCGCGACGCCCGCAGCGCGATCATCTCGTTGACCGAGGCCGGGCGGGCGGCGCTGGAGCTTGACCCGATCCGGAAGATCGGCTTACTTGTGGGCACCCTGCCGGACAGCGAGCGGGCCGCGATCAAGCGGGCGCTCCGGTCCATCGCGATTTCCCTTTCGTCCTGAGGAGACCTCGATGCCGAAGGTCGTGGTGATCGACGATGACGTCGAGATTCTGAAGATCTTCCCGCGTCTCTTGGCCGGAAGCGAGTTCGAGCCCTGCTGTACCTCGGATGTCGAGACCTTTCTCGAGCGCGTCCGCAGCGAGCGGCCGGTGGCCGCCATCGTCGATTTCTGGTTGCTCGACAATACCGCGCTGCCGCTGCTGGACCGGCTTCGGGCCGAGGGGCTGGACCTGCCGGTGGTGCTGATGTCGGGCGGCGGCGGTGGCCATTCGGCACTGATGGCCGAGACCCTCGGCGAGGTCTGCGGGATCGTCTCGTTCCTGCACAAGCCCTTCCGGCGAGCGGAAGTGATCGAGGCTCTGCGCGGCGCGGCGGCGGTCGCGCTGAACTGACCGCAACGCCCGACCGGGGTATGGGTCAGGCCGCCAGCGGCAGGTAAAGCGACACCCGCGTCCCCGCCCGAGAGCTGGCGATGTCGAGGCCGCCCTGCGCGCTCCGGGTGAAGCCCTGCACCATCGCAAGGCCCAGCCCCGTTCCCTCGCCCGCAGGTTTGGTGGTGAAGAACGGCTCGGTCACCCGGCTCAGGATCTCGTCGGGGATGCCGCTGCCGGTATCGGTGATCGAGATTTCCGCATAGGCGCCACGCGGCAGCCGCGAGCCGTCCAGCATCGGGCGCGGCGCGGTCAGGCGCACCGGACGGGTTTCCAGCGCCAGCCCGCCCCCCAGCCGCAGCGCATCGCGCGCGTTCAGCAGCAGGTTGATCAGCGCCGCCACCAGCTGGTCCTGCGCGACCTCGACCAATACGGGCGCCTCGGGCGGCGCGATCCGCATCCGGATCGTGGGCGGGATCAGCGGCCGCACCAGCGACCGGACCTCTTCCAGCGCCAGGCACAGATCGACCCGGTCGCGGCCGGCCGGTTCCGCGCGCTGCGCAAAGGCCAGAAGACGGCGGGCCAGCGCTGCGGCGCGGTCGGCCGCCGCCGCGGCCTCGGCGATACAGCGGTCGCGGTCGGTCGGGTCGGAACTGTCGCGGTAGAAATCCAGATTGGCCTGCAGCGCCATCAGCATATTGTTGAAATCATGCGCGATGCCACCGGCCAGTTCGCCCATCGCCTGCATCTTCTGAGCCTGCAGCGACCCGTAGGCAGCGGCCTCGGCGGCCAGTCTCAGGCGGCGTCCGGCCCAGATCGCATGGGCGAAATAGCCCAGCATCGCCAACCCCGAGCCGGTGGCCGCCCCACGCACCGCCATCGAGTCGATCCGCGGCAGCACCATCGCGACCAGCACCATCAGCGCCAGCCCGATGACCGCCGTCTCGGCCAGGACCAGCCAGCGCTGGCTGTCGCCGCGCCGGATCAGGAACACCATCGCGCAGCCCAGCATGGAAAGCGCGGTGATCCGGACCGCCGCCTCGTCCTCGGTCCCAAGCGTGGCCGGAAGCCACAAAAAGGACACCAGCGCCGCCAGGAACAGCCCGCCGGCAATCCGCGTGTCGTGCGCCGTGCAGATCCGGCCCCGGCTCCGCAAAAAGGCAAGATAGGCCAGATTGGCCAGGCCATAGCCCGCCATCCAGATCAGCACCGCCGCCCATCCCGCGGCCTCCTGCAGAACGGCGCCGCCCACCGCCACGCCCAGCCCCCGCAGCAGAAGTTCCTGGGGACGTCCGAATTCAAGCGCGTAAAGCCGGTCGATTTCCCTGCGGTGATCCATACTGTCCTCGGAGCCGAGACGCATCGCGGCGCGGATCTTGCCAGCGCAACCCGCGCTTGTCACCTGCGCCCTGCAGGCGGGTCTGTCCGAAGACCTGCCCTAAGGTTCGGTTAACCTCGTCCGCCCTAGACTTCGGCCCGACACTGACGCAGGCTTGGGCCGATGCCATCCATCCTTTTCGTGCATGAGAACTTTCCGGCCCAGTTCGGCGGCATCGCCGGCTATCTGGTCGCGCGCGGCTGGGACGTGGTCTTCGCCACCGCCGCCGATGGGTTCCCCCGGGACCGCGTGACCCGGATCGCCGCAAGCGGGCTGCGGGTGCTGGGCTATGGCCGCCACCGCGACGTGGACAAGGCCACCCACCGCTATCTGCGCGGCACCGAACGTGCGGTGCTGAACGGACAGGGTCTGGCCCGGGCCGCGATCGCGCTGCGCCAGCAGGGATTTGCGCCCGATCTGGTGGTGGCCCATTCCGGCTGGGGCTCGGGCAGCTTCGCCCGGGTCGTCTGGCCCAAGGCGCGATTCGTGCCCTATCTCGAATGGTGGTACAATTACCCGCCCGTCGACATGGAGTCCGAAAGCACCGACTCGGCCGAGGACCGCCATGCCGCCACGCTTTGCCGCAACCTGCCCTTCCTGCTGGACCTGCAGGCGGCCGACGCGATCCTGGTGCCGACCACCTTCCAGCGCGACCAGCTGCCCGACTGGCTGCAGGCGCGGACGACCGTGATCCATGACGGCGTCGACATCGACGCGCTGGTCCGCCCACCGCCGGGCGAGCCGCCCTTCACGCTGGAGGGCCTGCCCGACACGGCGCCGCTTGTCACCTATGCCACGCGCGGCATGGAGCCGATGCGCGGCTTTCCCGAATTCATGGCCGATCTGGCCCGGCTTCAGGCCGAGGACGAAACGCTGCACGCGGTCGTCGCGGGCGAGGACTCGGTGCATTACGGCGGCCGCCTGCCAGAGGGCGACAGCTGGAAGGCGCGCGCCCTGGCCGCGCATGGCTTCGACATGACGCGGCTGCATTTCACCGGGCGGCTGCCCGCGGGCCGCTATCGGGCGCTGCTGCGCCGGTCCGACGCGCATGTCTACCTGACCCGGCCCTTCGTCCTGTCCTGGTCGCTGCTCGACGCGATGGCGGCGGCCTGCCCGATGGTCGTCTCGGATACCGCCCCGGTGCGCGAGGTGGTGCCGCCCGACGCCGCCCGTTTCGTCGAATTCCAGACCCCCGGCGAGATCGCATCGGGCATCGCGGCCCTTCTGGCCGACCGCGCCGCCGCCCGCACCCTGGGCGCGCGTGCCCGCGCCCATGCCGTCGCGCATTACGCTCAAGGCGACCTTTACCCGAAACGCGAGGCGTTCTTCCGCGCGGTGATCGGCGGCCCGGCCGGATCCGGTCAGTAGGTCTGGGCGCGGCGGATGCCGTGCATCTCGTTGGCCCGCGCCATCGCTTCGCCCAGCGTGCGGACCCCGACGGCCTGCAGCTCGTCCAGCATGTGGCGGAAGACCTCGGCGGTGGCCAGCGCATCGCCCAGCGCCGTGTGCCGGTGCTCGGGGTCGAGCCGCACCCCGAAGCGGCAGGCCAGCGCATCCAGCGTGTGATCCTCGGCATGGGGATAAAGCGCGGCCGACAGCAGCACGGTGCAGAGCACCGGATGATCGAAGCAAAGCCCCAGCCGGTCTTCCTTCATCTTCAGGAAGGCCATGTCGAAGGCCGCGTTATGGGCGACCAGCACCGAGCCCTCGCAGAAGGCGTGAAATCGCCGCCCGACCGACACGATGTCGGGCACACCGCGCACCATGGCGTCGTCGATGCCGTGGACCGCGGTCGACGAGGCCGGAATGTGCCGCCCCGGATTGACCAGGGTGTTGAAGACCTCGCCGCGCAGGATGCGCCCGTTCACGATGCGCAGCCCGGCGATCTGCACGATCTCGTCGCCCTGCCGCGGAGCAAGCCCGGTGGTCTCTGTGTCGAAGACCACGTAGCCGAGCCCGGCCAGCGGGCGGTCGGCCAGCGTCCCGGCCGCCGCGCGCGGCAGCGAGAAGTCATAGAATTCCGGCCGCGGATCGGCGGGCGTCAGCACCGGCGCCGCCGCAGCCACCAGCGGCAGGACCAGCCGGTGCCCGGTCTCGGTCGGCTCGGCCCAAAGCTCGGTGCCATGGCCTTCCAGCGCATCGCGGCCGAGATATTCGCCATAGCCCGCCGAAAGCGGCGCCGCGAGCCAGCGGTCGATCTGCCCGTCGCTGACCGGCGCGCCCGTCCAGTGCAGCTCCAGACAGACCTCGCGGCCCTCGGGCACGGCGCGCAGCACGAAACCGCCGCGCTGGCCGTCCGCCCGCAGCCCCTCGATCACCCGGCCCAGAAGCTCGGAAATGGCGAAGCCGTCGCAGCGGATGAACTGGCGCCCGCCCTCGAAGCGCAGATCCTCGGGCAGGCGCGCGGTCAGCGCATCGAAGATGTCGTCCGAGGCGACGGCGGGCATCGGCCAGCGCCGGGTGGTGGCGACGCCATAGCGGTCGGCCACCTGGTTCATGCGGTCGACCAGCATCGCCTGTTCGCTGCGCAGCTGGGCAAAGAAGGTCGACCGCATTGCCCCCGCCATGTCGGGATCGGACTCGATGGCGTCGAACAGCGCCCCGATGGCCGCGGTCGGCCGCCGCACTGCCTCGAGCATGGTGTTGAACAGGTGGTCAAGCTCGGCATGCGCCTCGAGATCCTCGGTCGCATCGTGGAAGATCAGCACATAGCCCACGCGCTGCCCCTCGACCGCGACGGGGCTGACGCGCGCCATCAGGAAACGGTCGCCGCTGTCGGTGGCGGCCAGAAAGCGTTCGGCCTCGGCCTCGCCCCGGGCCGCCCGTGCGCCCATCCGGTCGAGCGCGTGGGTCAGCGGTTCGGACCTGAGAAAGGCGGTCAGCGGCCGGTCGAGCCCCAGATCGCCCAGAAGCCCAAGCGCCGCGCGGTTGTACAGCATGATCCGGTGATCGAGCGTGGCCACCACCACCCCTTCGGCCAGATCGCGCAACAGCGCCTCGAACATCGCCTTCTCGCGGTTCAGCGCGGCGGTGCGGTCGGCGATCGCCCGGGCCTGCGCCTCGCGCGTCGCGGCCAGCGCATCGTGGATCGCATTGGCGGCAGGGGCCAGCGCCCCCAGATAGCGCGCGGGCGCCTCGTCGATATCGGCGGCGATGTCGACGCGGGCCCGGGTCTGCAGATCGGCCGCCAGCGCCTGGATCGGCCGGGCAACGTTCGAATCGAACAAGAGCCCCACCCAGGCCGCGAGCCCCAGCAACCCGCACCCCGCCAGCACGCCCGCGATGACATAGCCGTCGGCCGGCCCGCCCGCCCGGGCATGGCCGAACCAAAGGCCCAGCCCCAGCAGAACCGTGCCGCCCAATGCCAGCGCCCCGAAGAACAGCGCGAATCGAACTCTCAGCCCTAGCCGCTCATGCATCCATGTCTCCCCCCAGCAGCGCACGGATCTGGGCCGTCAGATCCGCGGTCGCAAAGGGTTTTGTCAGGAACGCATCCGCGCCCAGTGCCAGACCCTTGCGCCGCTCGACCTCTCCACCGCGCGCTGTCATCATGAGGACCTTAACATTCCTGAGGTCCTCGTCCTGCCGCATGATCTGGCAGATCTCGTAGCCCGAGCGTTCGGGCAACATCACGTCAAGCACCACCAGATCGGGCCGGTCCTCCTCCATGGCCCGGAGTGCGGCATTGCCGTCGCTTACCCGCCTTGTGTCGTAGCCCTGGCGCGCAATCAGGAATTCCAGCGCCAGCGCGATGCCGTCCTCGTCCTCGACCAGCAGAACCGACTTCTCGCCCATGCCTGCCGCTCCTCAGTCCTGCGGCACGCAGATCGCCCGGACCAGCGGATCGCCCGGCGCCAGCGGCTGCCAGTCGGCCACGGCCGGGTCGGTCAGGGCGGCGTCGGTGGCCTCGGCCCGGGCGGGCGCGGCGCAATCGATCAGCACCGTGACCGTGCGCGCCGCGTGCCAGCGCGCCAGCAGGTAAAGCTCGACCAGCCGGACCTCGGGGGCATCGGGGCGGGTCTGCGCGCCGATCAGATTGGCCGCCATCAGCCGCGTGGTGACCGGGGCGACCAGCGTCCAGGGCTTCCAGGCGATGGCCTCGTCTACCCGGGTCACCTCGACCACGCCTTCCGGCAGGCTGGCCACGGTGCGCGCGCCCCAAGTGTATTCCGACCAGAGCGCATAGGCCAGCATCGCGACGGCCGCCGCCAGCGGCACCGCAAAGCGCGGCAGGCGGCGGCCGCTCAGCCGGTTCACCACCAGCACCAGCCCGCCCGTGCCGATCCCGGCAACGATGATCGCGATCAGTTCGATATACATGGCCTACCCCATCACGCCCCGGCCCTGCCCGGCCGAGGACTGCATTGTCTTGATCACCATGAACGCGTCGCGCAGGTGGTTGCGTTCCAGTTCGGACAGCTGCGCGGGCGGCATGAAATTGTCGGGCCGCGCGCCCGCCCGGATCTGCGCCGCCTGATGGCGCAGCCGGGTCTCGGCGATGAAGTCATATGCGTCGATCAGGTCATGCGCCCCCGCCTTCGAGATCACGCCCGCCTCGCGCGCCGCCTCCAGCCGCTCGCGGGTGTTGACCGCCTGCAACTCGCCCCGGAGCGCATAGACCCGGCCCAGATCGACCACCGGCACGACGCCCGAATGCTTCAGATCGACCGTGTCCTTGTGCTCGCCCGACCGGATCAGGGCAAACCCGCGCAGAAGCCCCAGCGGCGGCGTGTGCTTCAGCGAGTTCGACACCATATGCGCCACGAAAATCGAGTTCCTGCGGGCCATCGCCAGGGTCTCGGCCTGCAGGTCGCGAAACAGCGCGGTGTCGCCATGGATCGGCCTGAGATCGAACATCACCGAGGCCAGCATCTGAGCCTGATTGTCGGGCTGGGCGATCCAGCCCGCGAAATAGTCGCGCCAGACCCGGCGCGGCTGACGCCAGCGCGGATTGGTCGCCATCATGTCGCCCGGGCAATAGACGAAGCCGCAGGCATGCAGCCCGTCCGAGACGAAGGCCGCCAGCGCGAGGAAATAGGCATCCTGCCCGGGCTCGAAGGCGTCGTCGAGGATCAGGCAATTGTCCTGATCGCTTTGCCCGGTCTGCTCGCGCCGGCCCTGACTGCCGCAGGCAAGCCACAGATAGGGCACGGGCGGCGGGCCCAGCTCGGCCTCGGCCAGCACCAGCAGGCGCCGCGTGATGGCATCGGTGATGTCGGTGATCCGCCGGGTGATGGCGCTGGCCCCGGCCCCGGCGCTGACAAGCTGTGCCAGAAGGCTTGGCACCTGTGCCACGACGCGGGCCATCTCGGCGGCGCTGCCCGCATCGACGATATCGGCGATCATGTGGCTGGCGGTCGCCGCCTGCTGGCGGAACAGATCGGTGCGCCCGATCAGCCCGACGATGCGCCCGCCCTCGGCCACGGGCAGATGGCTGATATTGTGATCGGCCAGCCGCATCAGCGCATCCAGCCCCAGCGCATCGGGCGCGATGGTGATGAGATCCGAGGTCATCACCCGGGCGACCGGCGTGGTGCCGTCCAGCCCCTCGGCCAGCACCTTGTTGGCCAGATCGCGCACCGTGACGATGCCCGCGGGCGTCTCGCCCTCCATCAGGATCACCGACGAGATCCCCTTGGCGCGCATCAGCCGCGCCACGTCGCGGACCTCGGCCCCGACCGGGCAGGTCACCGGGGTGCGGGTCATCAGGTCGGACACTTTCAGCGCGGTCAGCCCGGCCGCATCGGCGCCGCTGTCGGCGGGCCGCGCCGGGGACGCGCGCTGGAACCAGGCGGCAAAGCTCGGCACATCGTCGATGAGGTCGTAGAACCGCTCTTTCGGCAGGCGGATCAGCACCGCATCCTCGGCCACCCGCGCGGTCAGCGTCGCCCGCCCCAGCCGCAACAGCCCGCGCTCGCCGATCACGTCGCCGGGGCCGCGCAGCGCGACCGGGCCCGATCCGTCGGTCTCGATCTCGACGCTGCCGCTTTCGATCACCAGAAGCGCCTCGAGCCGCTCGCCCTCGTAGGACAGCGTCTGCCCGGTCTCGGCGACGATCCGGGTCAGGCTGGGCCCAAGGGCCTCAAGCGCGGCCGCGGGCACCATGTCGAAGGGAGCGTAACGGGTCAGGCTGGCCAGGATATCGGCATCGGTCTGGGACATGGCTCTGCTCCTGCGCCGGCAGCGGGATCGTTCAACTACCTAAAAGGAAACGCGCGCCGTCAATACATGGCGCGGCAGGAACCGGAAAAAGGGGGCGGAACTCCGCCCCCTTCCCTGTTTCGTCAGTGGCCGGTCGCGGCACCGGCCCCGCGCGGGACGCGGATGCTTTCGACCAGTTCCACCACCTCGCGCGGCGGTGTCCGGGTCACGGCCGAGACCCCGAAGGCGACCGCGAAGTTCAGGACAGCGCCAACCGTGCCGATCGACAGCGGCGAGATGCCGAACAGGTAGTTGGCCGGAACGTCCTCGAAGGTGGCGGTGCCGGGGATGAAGAACCAGCCCTTGTAGAGGAAGATGTAGACGGCGGTGAAGATCAGACCGACCAGCATCCCCGCGATGGCGCCTTCCTTGTTCACGCGCTTGGAGAAGATCCCCATCATCAGCGCCGGGAAGATCGTCGCCGCAGCCAGCCCGAAGGCCAGCGCCACCACCTGCGCGGCAAAGCCGGGCGGGTTGAGGCCAAGCCAGGTCGCGATCAGGATCGCACCGGTCATCGAGATCCGCGCGGCCAGAAGCTCGCCCTTCTCCGAGATGTTCGGGTTGATCGAGCCCTTGATGAGGTCATGCGAGATCGCCGACGAGATCGCCAGCAGCAGACCCGCCGCCGTCGACAGCGCCGCCGCCAGCGCCCCCGCCGCCACCAGCGCGATCACCCAGGAGGGCAGCGCCGCGATTTCGGGGTTGGCCAGCACCATGATGTCGTTGTCGATCTTGGTGACCTCGTTGCCCTGCCAGCCGCGTTCGGCCGCCAGCGCCTGCATCTCGGGGTTCTTGTCGTTGTAGTACTGGATCAGGCCGTCGCCGTTCAGATCCTGCATGACCAGAAGCCCGGTCTGTTCCCAGGTCTTCACCCAGTTCAGCTTGGGGTCGGTCTGGATCGCCTCGAGGCTGATCGCGTCGCCGTCAAGCGCATTGCCCGCGACCGCATTCGGCCACATGGTGGTCGTCAGGTTCAGCCGCGCCATCGACCCCACGGCCGGGGCCACGGTGTAAAGCAGGGCGATGAAGACCAGTGCCCAGCCCGCCGAGGTGCGCGCGTCGGCCACTTTCGGCACGGTGAAGAAGCGGATGATGACATGCGGCAGACCCGCCGTGCCGATCATCAGCGACATGGTGAAGAGGAACATGTTCAGCATGTTCGGCGTGTCGGCGGTATAGGCGGTAAAGCCCAGTTCCGTGACCACCTGATCAAGCTTGGCAAGGAAGGTCTGGTCGCCGCCGCCCGGCGCATAGTCGCCGATCAGCCCGAGCTGGGGCAGGAACGACCCGGTCAGCGCCAGCGAGATGAAGATCGCCGGGATGGTGTAGGCGATGATCAGCACCACATATTGCGCCACCTGCGTGTAGGTGATGCCCTTCATGCCGCCGAACACGGCATAGGCGAAGACGATGGCCGCGCCGATGTAAAGCCCGGTATCGGTCGAGACCTCGAGGAAGCGCCCGAAGGTCACGCCGACGCCGCGCATCTGCCCGATCACATAGGTGATCGAGATCACGATCAGGCAGATCACCGCCAGAAGCCGCGCGCCGCCCGAATAGAACCGGTCGCCAATGAATTCCGGCACGGTGAACTTGCCGAACTTGCGCAGATAGGGGGCCAGCAGCAGCGCCAGCAGCACATAGCCGCCGGTCCAGCCCATCAGGAAGGCCGACTGGGTGTAGCCGCCCGCGGGCGCCAGCGCGATGATCCCGGCCATCGAGATGAACGAGGCCGCCGACATCCAGTCGGCGCCGGTCGCCATCCCGTTCAGAACCGGGTGAACGCCCCGGCCCGCAGCATAGAATTCCGCGGTCGAGCCCGCCCGGGCCCAGATCGCGATCCCGACATAGATGGCGAAGGTGATGCCGACGAAAACGAGGTTGAGGGTAAACTGATCCATCTGGTCCGGGCTCCCTTACTCATCCACGCCGTACTTGCGATCCAGCCCGTTCATCAGCCAGGCATAGACGAAGATCAGCACGAGAAAGACGTAGATAGAGCCCTGCTGGGCGAACCAGAAGCCCAGATCGGCGCCGCCGATCATGATGCCTTCCAGCGCCGGCCGGAGCACGATGCCCAGACCGAAGGATGCGACCGCCCAGATCGCCAGGCAGATGAGGATGATGCGCACATTCGCGCGCCAGTAATCGGAGTCCTGTCCGGACATTGGGGTCCTCCCTTGTGTCGGTTAGAGGGAACCGGCCGCCCACCTCCCGTTGCGGGCGACCGGAGTGCATCGAGAAATATCGCGCGGGGGACGCGGGGCGCGCGCACGCGCCCCTAGCCGCGGTTCATCCTGTTATTGATGAGCTCGTCGACGACCGAAGGGTCGGCGAGCGTCGAGATGTCTCCGAGGGAGCCGAAATCGTTCTCGGCGATCTTGCGAAGGATGCGGCGCATGATCTTGCCCGAGCGGGTCTTGGGCAGGCCCGGGGCCCACTGGATGATGTCGGGCTTGGCGATCGGGCCGATCTCGGTGCGGACCCATTTCTCCAGCTCCTTGCGAAGCTCTTCCGTCGCCTCGACCCCGTTCATCAGCGTCACATAGGCGTAGATGCCCTGACCCTTGATTTCGTGCGGGTAGCCCACCACCGCGGCCTCGGCGACCGCCTGATGCGCGACAAGGGCCGATTCCACCTCGGCCGTGCCCATCCGGTGGCCCGACACGTTGATCACGTCATCGACCCGGCCCGTCACCCAGTAATAGCCGTCCGCATCGCGGCGGCAGCCGTCGCCCGAGAAG
>NZ_QNVX01000024.1:0-14424 GCF_003314725.1 Rhodovulum sp. BSW8 | reverse complement strand
GGCTTTTCCTCATTCGTCTGCTCCTTCAGGTCGGGCAGACTCTACGCTACGGCGAGGGAACTTCCGGGGGGCTGGTCATGACCTAGCCACAGTGCTGGTGCCAGATTTCTTTCTAACTCTTGCGTTATTTCAAGAACAAGTAGTCGCTTCGTCTCGCACTGCCGACCTTCATCCACCGAAGATGCCGCGCGATGGACGAACGGCCGGTCTGGCGAAGCTGCACTGCGGCGATCAGCGAGGACCCGTCCGTCCGCTTTGGGCCGCCTGCGTCGCTGGTTGAGGGTTGCTCCATGCGCCAAGCGGATGTCCGCTTCTGCGATTCGTCAACTGGCAACCGCAGGGGCGTCGAACGGCCGCAATCGGCAGGGAACGCTCAAGTGGGTGGCGCCAGGCGCTCAGGCGCCATGCTGTGCCGTCGCAGGTCCGCTCCGAGCCCTGAGCAGACCCGGTTCGCCTCTCGTTTCGATTGGCTGGACAGAAACCTCTCACCAAGGCAATCCTCTTAAGCATGGGCATTAACCTAATCTATCTTGAAGACTGTGAGCGAGCTCGACCGAACTGGTCGCCTGAAGACGGAGTGGCCTCTTCCTTTTCAGAACTTTTCATCACAATGAGCGAGCCGCTTGGCTTTGCTTGGTTGGCGGTTTTGGCTCTATTTCTATGGAAAAGGAACGCATTGTTCGGTGTGCTTCTCGCGCTGCTCTCATTGTGGCTTCTGTCTGATTGGAACATGTTGAAGTACAATTTGGATGACGACCTTTACCTTGGCCAACTCGGAGGTTGCGTCGGGTCGCTTTTGGTCACCAATATTGTGCTCCTGACGGCAATCCTACTTGGAGTACTTGTGGTGTATTGGCGCTGGCTCAGACGCGCATGATATGTCCGCTTCGTCCCGCTTTCCGGACCTTGGCGGCCTGAGTGCATGCTGCAGCGGAGATGAACGGCCGCCTTCGTGATTCCGCTGGCAGCAGAGAGCGGGGGCTCAACGGCCGCTATCGGCAGGGAGCGCCCGAGCGGGCGGTCCGAGGCACTCCGGCGCCATGCTGCGCCGCCGCAGGTCCGCTCCGAGCCCAAAAGCTCCGTTGGCTCTGGCTTGCAAAACCGCCGAGCGACCACTATCTTTTAAAGACATCCTGCAACTGGAGATGCCATCAACATGGACCTGAACCTCGCCGCATTTGCCCCTTCGATTTTGCTGCGAGAAGTTCTGTCCCATGCCTGCATCCGTTTCCCTCTCCGGTCTGTCTTGGTCCACGCCTGACGACGCGCCCCTTCTTACCGACCTCAACCTGACTTTCGGCTTGGAGCGCACCGGCATCGTCGGACGCAATGGCATAGGCAAGAGTACCCTCCTTAGCCTGATTTCCGGTGATCAGCATCCCGCTTCGGGGCAGGTCCGCGTGACCGGCTCCATCGCGATGATGCGGCAGGAGGCGTTGGAGCGGCCCGATGACATCATCACCGATCTCTTCGGCGCACGATCCGCGCTCGATCTGCTTGACCGGGCGGAGGCGGGGCTTGCCGATGCCGATGAACTGGCAGACGCGGATTGGACCCTGCCCGCGCGGATAGAAGGGGCGCTTTTGCGCTGTGGTTTGTCGGTCGGGCCGCAGACCCTCCTGGCGACGCTATCCGGCGGCCAGCGCAGCCGTGCCGCTCTTGCCGCCCTGATCTTTGCCGAGCCGGATTTTCTGTTGCTGGACGAACCGACGAACAATCTCGACCGGGACGGTCGCAAGGCGGTGATCGACCTCATCCGGGGTTGGACAGGTGGTGCGATCATCGCCAGCCATGACCGCGAGCTTCTGGAGGAAATGGACGCCATTGTCGAACTCACCTCGCTTGGCGCGTCACGGTATGGTGGGAATTACAGCGATTTCCGGCAGCGGAAGGAAACCGAGTTGGACGCGGCGGCGCGTGATCTCGCGCAGGCAGAGAAAGCCCGCGCCGAGGCTGCCCGTCGTGCGCAGCAGGCAAGCGAACGTAAGGCCCGCAAAGACAGTGCCGGACACCGCGCGCGCGCAAAGGGCGATCAGCCAAAAGTTCTGATGGACGCCGCCAAGGGGCGTGCCGAGGCGTCGGGCGGTGCGGGTGTCCGGCTGCGCGATGCCCGGCGCGAGGCGGCAGATAAGGCGTTGTCCGCCGCCCGCGTTAAGATCGAAACCCTACAACTTTTGCGCATGGACATTCCCCCAACCGGCCTTGCCACCAGTAGAACGGTGCTGCGACTGGAGAAGGTGACCGGCGGCCATGACCCCGATCATCCCTTGATCCGTGATCTGTCGCTGACCGTGACTGGTCCCGAGCGCATTATCATTACAGGGCCGAATGGCTGCGGAAAGACGACGCTTCTGAAGATCATCACCGGACAGATCGTGCCGCAAAGTGGTCTCGTGGCGCTTTCGGTTCCATTTGCCCTGCTGGATCAGCATGTCCAGTTGATCGACACCGCTCTGTCCCTTCGCGATAATTTCCGTCACCTTAATCCCTTGGCTGATCCCCATAACGCTCACGCCGCACTGGCCAGGTTCGGTTTCCGCGCTGCGGATGCCTTGCGTTACGCGGGAGAGTTGAGTGGGGGCGAGCGTCTGCGCACCGGCCTGGCTTGTGCCCTCGGGGCCACCCCGCCGCCGCCGTTGCTGATCTTAGACGAGCCGACCAATCACCTTGATCTTGATGGTGTCACAGCACTTGAGGCTGCGCTGGCTGCTTATGATGGGGCAGTTTTAGCGATCAGCCATGACACGGCATTCCTTGAATCCCTCGCACCTGACAGAACGATTGAACTTGGGGCAGGCTCGACGTCATCTCGTTGCTGACGCTGACGGGCAGATACCGCGCGGCGCGCCGAATTCATAGCAGCGCACTTAGCGTGCTGACGAAGGCACCCCACGCCATACCCGCGCACCGCGATCTGATGCACCGCGTCCCGCTTGAAATCGTCACTGTAATTGCTTGTCCCCATGTCGGCCTCCTTGCCTCAAAGTCAGGGAGCAAAGCGTCTACAAATCTTGGGGCACCTCATTTTTCTGCTTTCTCTGACCGCTCGGTTTTGCCCTGTATCGCGCTGGGATACATTGCGCAGGTTCAGGATCCGGCCCTGCCGCATCCCGGTTGCGCGACCCGGGTCCGGGGCCGCGCCTCCGCTCAGCCGTCGTGGCCGTCGCGTCTGGCGTCGCCGCGCTGTCCGCGCCGCCAGTAGGTGCCGATCTCTTTCCGCTCGGCGGGCAGGGCGGCGGCGATCCGCCGGGCCTCATGAACCAGCGCGTGTTCGGCGCCGACCCAGACCCGCGCTTCGGGCCGGGCGGCCAGAGCCTCGGCGAAGCACCCGGCGGCACTGGCGGCAAAGCGCTCTGGGCCCAGCAGCAGGGTTTCGAGCGGCGAGGCGGGCAGATAGCCGGCATCGTCCGGGCGCAGCGGCGCGATCACGCAGCCTTGGGCGCTGGCAGGCAGGGCCTCGAGGATCCGCAGGAGGGCGGGCAGCGCGGTGGCGTCGCCCATCAGGATCAACGGCCGGTCGGTCGCGGGGGGCAGGCCGCCGCCGGGGCCCATGATGCCGATCCGGTCGCCGGAACGGGCGGCGCGGGCCCAGTCCGAGATCTGGCCGTCCGGATGATCGACGAAATCGATCGCCACGCGGCCCGCCTCGGCGTCCAGTTCAAGCAGGGTGAAATAGCGCACATGCAGCCGGTCGGCGCCCTTCGGCCAGCGCGTGGCGCCATTGGCCGCGACCCCGGGCCAGACCGGGCTCCGGGCCCGGTCGGCGGGCAGCATCAGCTTGACATGGATGCCGTCGCGGGTCAGCGGCTCGAGATCCTCGCCCGCGAGATGGAGCCGGGTCATGCCCCCAATCGGGCGGGACCGCTCCAGCACCGTCAGCAGCCGGAAATTGGGCGGCGTCCGGTGGCTGTCGGCGCCGTCGTCTCCGGGCCAGCGCAGCTTGCGCGCGGCCGCGGGATCGGCCTCTTCGAGGTGATGCGCGACCGCCTCCTTGAGGAAATAGAGCGTGTTCGGGCTGACCGCCGACAGCCGGATCCGCATCCGCCCCGGGACGGTCAGAAATTCCAGCCGGTTGCCCTGGAAGGAAAAGGCCAGATGCCCGGGGTCGTCGATCTCGGGCGGGATGTCGTGGCTTTTGGCATGGGCCGACAGCGCGGCATGGGCGGTCTCGGCCCCGGAGAAGGCCAGTTCGGTTTCGACGTCGATCAAGGGAGCTCTCCTCTCAGTGCCTTTCGCAAGACCCTTTCCAGGGGCCTTGCGGGTGCCTTGCGGGTGCCGGAAGGGCAGGACAGATGCGCTCAACTCGCGTCCAGCGACAGCCAGAGCGGGCCGGGCAGGGGTCTGGCGAACCGGTCGTTCAGCGCGGCCAGCGTCCTGCCGGGACCGAGCTCCGCGCCGGTTTCGGGATGGAGCCAGGCGCCGAGGCAGTCGGCCAGCACCGGCGCCATCAAGGGCGCGGTCGCGAGCCCGGACCAGATGCCGTGGACCCGGCCTGCGCGCGTGGCCGCGCTGTCCTTCAGCGCCGGGCGGGCGGCGGCGCGGGCCAGGCCCTCGCGGCCCTGCTCCGGGTCCAGCCCCGGCGCGATCCCGGGTTGCAGCTCGGGGGCGAAGCTGCCGCCGGTGGCGATATAGACCTCGGGATCGAAGGCGATCAGGCCCTCGGGACCGAGCTTCGCGCCCCAGCCGTCCGACGCTTCCAGCAGATGGCCGCCCGCGATCTCGAAGATCCCGCCCCAGAAGGCATGGCCCGCGGCCCAGCAGCAGGTGTCATAGGTCGACATGATTTCCATGTAGGTCCGGGGCCGGGGCCCGGAGGTGGCGGCGCGGACCGCGTCGAAGCGGGCGCGGCCCCAGGCGGCCAGCTCGCGCGCCGCCTGGGGTCGGTCCAGCACCGCGCCCCAGAACCCCATCGCCCGGTCGAGCTTGTCCCCGGGCGGCAGCGCCCGGTCATGCCCGCCGGTCCAGGCCAGCGGAATTCCGGCTGCGCGCAGGACGCTTTCCAGCACCGATCCGCCGGGCGGCAGCATGTAGGCGCTGGCCACCACCAGATCCGGGGACAGCGCCAGGATGCCCTCGGCCGAGACGGTGTCGGGCGAGAGCTTGCCGACCACGGGCAAACCCTTGGGCGCCAGCCAGTCGGCGCGCCCCAGATCCAGCCGGGGCACGCTGGCCCAGCCCGCCAGCCGCTCGCCCGGCGCGGCGATCAGGGCGGCCATCGAGATCAGGTCGGTCGCGTCCAGAAGCACGATCCGTTCGGGGGGCGCGGGCAGCGCGACGCGGTTGCCCAGAACGTCGCGGGCCTCGATCCCCGCGCCGGCCCGGGCCAGCCGGGGGGCCGCCAGTGCCGCCGCCGCCCCGGTCAGAAATCCGCGTCGGCCTACCATGTCTTGCGCAGCCCGACGGTGACGATCCGGCCCTCTCCGTACTGGCAGAAATAGTCGTAGCTGCAGCTGGAATAATAGGTCTCGTCGAACAGGTTGCGGACGTTCAGCGTGGCCTCGAGCCCGGCCAGAGACGGGTTGCGCGCCCCCAGATCGTAGCGGATCGCCAGATCGGCCAGGGTATAGGATCCGGATTTCAGGCTGTTCGCGTCGTCGCCATAGCTCGATCCCACGAAGCGGACGCCGCCGCCCAGTTCCAGCCCGTCAAGCCTGCCGCCAAAGCTGCGGTTCAGCCAGAGCGAGCCGAAATAATCCGGCACCGCCTGCGGCCGGTTGCCGATGATCGCGGCATTGGACGAGGCCCGTACCTCTGTATCCAGCAGGGTCAGCGCGCCGATCAGTTCGAGCCGCTCGGTCAGCTTGCCGCGGCCCTCGAATTCCACCCCGCGCGAGCGGATCTTGCCGGTCTGGATGAAATAGCCCGGCACAGCACCCGGGGTCAGCACATCGGTCTGGTCGATGCTGAAGGCGGCCATGGTGAACAGCGCGTCCATGCCCGGCGGCTGGTACTTGATCCCCAGCTCCCATTGCTCGGATTCGGTGGGCACGAAGGGATCGCCCGCGGCATCGACGCCCGAGGTCGGTTCGAGCGAGGTCGAATAGCTGACATAGGGCGCGGCGCCGTTGTCGAAGAGGTAAAGCAGGGCGGCGCGGTAGGAGGTGTTGTCGCTGCTCTGTTCGGTGGTGGTCCCGCTCAGCCGGTTCAGGCTGTCGGTCTCGATCCGGTCATGGCGCAGGCCCAGCACCGCGCGGAACCGGCCGAAGGAGAGCTGGTCGGTCAGGTAGATCCCGGCCTGCCGGGTGGTCTGGTGGCTGTCGGTCATGGTCGTGAACGGACCCGAGACGCCGCCATAGACCGGGTCGGTCACGTCGAGCGGCGCGGCCGTGGTGTAGGAATACTGCCAGTCGCTGTCATTCCACAGCAGATCGGCCCCCGCCAGCAGCCGGTGCGAGACCGCGCCGGTCTGGAAGCGGTATTCCAGATTGGTGTCCCAGTTCAGCGCCCGCGCCGTCTCGTCCGAGATCAGGGCATTCCGCGCGAGCATGCCCGAGGCGTCGAGCGGCGCGCCCATCTGCAGGCCCTTCATATCCGCGTCGATCCGGCCGTAGCGCAGTTTCGAGCGCAGCGTCAGATCGGCCGAGAAGGCATGTTCCAGCCCGGCATTCAGCGCCCATTGGGTGCGTTCGAAACTGTCGAAATTCGGGTCGCCGACGTTCAAGTCGCGGTCGAGATAGCGGGCATAGGCCGCGGGCGCGGCGCCCTTGGGATAGATCGAGTTGAAATAGCCGCCTTCGGGGTCGTCCTGCCAGTAGCCGCCGAAGGTCAGCCTTGTATCGGCCGAAGGCTGCCAGACCAGGACCGGGGCGATCGCATACCGTTCCTCGTCGACATCGCGATAGCGGGTGTTCGCGCTGCGGCCGATGGCGGTCAGGCTGTATTGCAGGGTGCCTGCCTCGTCGAGGGTGCCATGCTGCTCGAACCCGGCCTGCGCCCGGTCATGGGTGCCGTATTCCAGCCGCGCCTCGCCGCCGGTGCTGCCATCGGGGGCGCGGCTGACCATGTTGACCAGACCGCCGGGGCTCGACGGCCCGTAAAGCAGCGCCGAGGGGCCCTTGAGCACATCGACCCGGTCCAGCAGGAACGGATCGACGGCGGGCTGGGCGAAGGCCTGGCCGCGCGGCAGCCGCAGCCCGTCGAGGGAGCTTACGAATTGCGACGAGATGCCGAAGCCGCCGAAGCCCCGCAGGAACACGCTGTCATAGCGGGTCGAGGCGTCGATCTCGGACAGCACGCCCGAGGTGTAGCGCAGCGCCTGGCCCACGGTCTGGGTGTTCTGGTCGTCGAACTGCTTGCGGGTCAGCACGGTCAGCGCCTGGGGCGTCTCGACCACCGGCGTGTCGGTCTTGGTGGCCGAGCGCATGTCCGGCAGCGCGTAGGAGCTCGACGTGTCGGCCACGTCGGCCTGCAGCACGATGGCCTCAAGCGCGTAGGCATCGTCTTGTGCGGCGGCGGCGGTTGCGGCCGTGCCGAGTGCGGCCGCCAGTGCCGCGGTCGTCCTGCCCAAGGTTCCTCTGTCCATCCGGCATCTCCGTTCCCTGAATGTCGAAGCGGCGTTAGCAAAACGGGACGATCACGTCCAGTTAAAACCATATTATTTTTGTCGGAATATCGGGATGCTTGCCGTCCGGCCGGAAAATTGCCCATAAGGCGGCTGAACTTCCGGAAGGCCGCACGGGAATGACGACAGCCAAGACCCCGCGCCCGGCGCGCGCCGGACGCCCGACCAAGCGCCAGTCCGAACGGATCGCGGCCGAGATCGTCGCCCGGGCGCGCGAGTTGTTCATCGCCCAGGGCTTTGCCGCGACCACGATGGAGCAGGTGATCGCCGCCTGCGGCATCGGCAAGGACACGCTTTACCGCCGTTTCGCCACCAAGGAGGAGCTGTTCGCCGCGGTGACGCAGAGGGCGCTGGAGCGGACCGAGGCCTGGTTCGAGGCGGTGGCGGCCGATTGCCCCGAGCGCCCGCTCGACCGGGTGCGGCATCTGGCGCGCTGGTTTCTCGATGCCAATCTCGACCCCGAGCTGCTGGCGCTGAAGCGCGAGGCCTTCATCGAGGCGATGCGGGCCCGGCCTCTGGTCGGTGCGGACCCGTTCACGCCGAAGCTGGCAGAGGCGATCCGCGCCGCCGCCGCTGCGGACGAGCTTGCCGCCCCGGATGCCGATTTCGTCGCCGACCAGCTGATCGCGGCCCTGGTGCTGGGCCCCAGCAACGCGGCCCTGATGGGCGATGACGCGCTGGCCGATCCGGCTGCGCGGGACGCCTGGTTCGACCGCGCCTGGCGGCTTTTCGTCCAGGGTGCCGCGCCCGGCCGGGGCTGACCCTTGGGGGCGCGCCGTCAGGGCGGCTCAAGGCGGTTGGAACGGCTCCGCAAGCGTGATGCTCCGCGCGCCGCTGCCGGTGTCGGGCGGGATGGCGGGTCCGGTCAGGCCGTGGCCGTCGCGGATGCGTCGGAGATGTCCTGATCCGGATCCGGGGGCAAGCTCGCCCGCGGGAGCTGTGGTTTGGAAGATGGGCGCCGGTTGGGGCCTGGCCTTGGCTGTGAAACGGCGCCTCGAACCGGGGCCGGGCTTGTCGCTGGCGGCCGGGGCGGGTCGGCCTGATGACACACCCCTGTTCTGGTTCGGGTTCGACGCGGTGCCGGGCGATCACGGCGCTCTGCCGAGGCAAGAGGCGCCCGGTTGCCGGGCCTTCGCCGTTGTCATCAAGCAGCGGATCACCCGCTCCGCCTGTCCGGTCGCGGCGGTGACGGCGGCGTTCAGCGGGCTTGCGCATCTGCCCGAGCGGCCCGGGTGCCGGTCGCATATCGAGTATGCTTGCTGTCTGCAGCAGATCGTCCGGGTCCGGTCCGTTGGCCGAACCCGGCTTTGCCGCCCCTAAGCCAGGCGTTGCTGACCCGAACCAGACCTTCGAGCTGTGAGGCCCGGAGGACGGTGTGAAGCTGCCGTCAGGAGTCAGCTCGGCCATTGGCGATAAGCTCAGCCTTCATCCAGTGGATTTCCGACTGAACATGTCCTTCCCTGACATATTTTCCCATCCGCCTCGGCATGTCGCTTTCTGGGAACGAACCGGCGATCCTTGCCACAAACCCCTCTTGCCTCGACAGGTCGAGGGCCCGCGCCAGATCCTCGAACAGACCCGTGCGGTAGGCGCCCCGATAGAGCGTCGCAACAGGCTGGATGCCCAGCTCCTCGAAACGTGCCTGCGTCAGGTCCCAGGACTGGATTTCATCGCCAACAATCCACGCGAAGCCGAGGAAATACGAAGGCAACGCATCATAGGCGACGGAATGACGGGCATAGAGGTTCTCGCCGACAATACGTTCGCCCTCTGCCAGATAGGGAGAAATCCCCGCCGCGAACGCCTTGAGCCAGTCGCGGGAAGGATGGTAACGGCTGTCAGGGCTGCGCGCATGTGAGCCGCCAGCGTGAATCGTCGTATTCTCACCGTCCATCTTTTCGGTGACGACGAGGTCTTCCGCCATCAGGCCTTCAAGCGAAGACATGACCTTGTCGTCGCTGGTGGCGCCGGGCGAAAATGGCAGGTGGAATGTGCGACCATACTTCTTCAAGCGCCCAGCATAGCACGATGGCCGACTTGCGGCCATGGCCGCATTCCGGACCGTCGCTGCGTTTTCCGTGAACGACCGCTTTGCTCCGCGCCCGGCCCATGAGCGGGTCGTCCTGCTCAGGCGAAGGGGATCAGACTGGCTTTCGTCGGCACGGCCCCGGCCCATAGATCCTGTCCGAATGACCCCCGGCCTGTTTCGCCCTGCGCGAACCTTCTGCCCTGATCGGCGATGATCGGCCTCGGGGCCGCGCCGATGCGCCCTTCGGATAACGATCATCGGGGCGGGACGGCATCGATCTGAAATCCGGGGCGGCAAGGCGGCATGAACGTCGATATTTCAAGCGTCTGGTTCTGATGCTGGCGCTAGAGCAGGAAGGACACATGCCCTGCCGGTTCCGGTGCTGTTTAAGGCGATGCGGAAACCCGCGCCCGAAGGACAGGGACCGCTGGCGGGCAGGACCGGCGTGCCGATCGGGTGCGGTCCCGGCCGGGGGCGGCTACGGGATCACCGCCTCGGCGCTGGCGGCCAGCGAGACCACGATGGCGACGGTCAGCAGCACCGAGGCCGCGCCCATCACAAGCCCCCAGATCGTGACCCGGCCATCATGTTCGACCATGCCGACGCCCGCGACGAACAGCGAGATCGCCGGGAACCAGCCGCTGCCCGGCACCGGCAGGAACAGGGTGAAGGCGATCACGAACAGCGCCGCCCCCAGCGCGCGTTCGTTGCGGCGGCGGAACAGGGCGGGGTTGCGCGGCCTCAGAACCCGCTCCAGCCGCCGGGTGACGGGGCGCAGGCGCAGCACGGTGCGGCGCAGCTTGTCGTGATCCAGCCGCAACCGCGCCAGCGGTCCCGGCAGGCGGACATGGCGGTAGCCCAGCATCATCTGCGCGGTGGTGACCAGCACCGGCAGCGCTGTCACCAGCGAGGATCCGGGCGGCAGCGGCAGCATGGTCATGAGCGCGAAGACCACCACCGCCCAGCCGAACGAGGTCTCGCCCAGCCCAGACAGCAGGCTGCCGAGGGTCAGGTTGCCGGCATCGTGCTGATCCCGCGAGGTCCGCAGGATCGGAAGCGACAACGAAACACGTCGCCGGGAGCCGCGATTTCTGTTCATCAGGATATCCTACGCGGGCCGCTGTTACGCGATATCGCCCCCGGATGCCATGACTTGGATTGCGGGCGCGGGCAAGTGTTTGCCGGGCTGGCGGGTTCCCGCACACGACCGGGTGCGTCGCAGGTCTTTTCCGGTCCGATCCCGGCGGATCGCCCCCGATTGTCCCGATCTACGGGGGCGGGGCAGCGCTGGGGGCGGCTTCGACCATGACAGCGAAGCGCGGGCGGGCTAGGGTCGCGCCGCTGGGGAGGACCCCGGAAACGAGCCGGAGAGCTGGTGAAAGGAGCAGGCGAATGACCGGAACGGCGGCAACCGTGGCGGGGCGCGACCCCATGGCGGGAATCGCTGCGATGTGCGCGGGCGTGGCCTGCCTTTGCGTCAATGACGCCTTCGCCAAGGCGCTGACCGAGGGCTATTCGCCGGTCCAGATCCTGTTCCTGCGCAGCCTGATCGCGCTGCCTTTCGCCGCCGTGATCGCGGTCGGGACCGGAGGGCCCCGGGCGCTGGTGTCGCGCCGTCCGCTGGCGCATCTGGCGCGGGGCGGGTTGGTGATCGTGGCCGCGCTGATGTTCTTCACCAGTTTCCGCTATCTGGGGCTGGCCGAGGCAACCGGGCTGATCTTCGTGGCGCCGATCTTCATCACCGCGCTGTCGGCGCTGGTCTTGCGCGAGCCGGTGGGCTGGCGGCGCTGGCTGGCGGTGGCGGCGGGCTTTGCCGGGGTGCTGATCGTGGTCCGTCCGGGGGCGGCGGCGTTTCAGCCGGCCTCGGTGCTGCCGGTGCTGGCGGCGCTGTTTTATGCGGTGCTGATGCTCAGCGCGCGCTGGCTCGATGCGCGCGAAAGCGTCTGGACTATGCAGCTTTGGCTGGTCGGCAGCTCGGTGCTGCTGAGCGGTCTGGCGGTCGGTTTCGTCTGGACCCCGGTCCCGGCGGGCGATTTCTGGGCCTTCGGCTGCATCGCCCTGTTCGGCACACTGGGCATGACGCTGATCACCCAGGCGTTCCGGATGGCGCCCGCGGTGGTGATCGCGCCGCTGGACTATACCGCGTTGCTCTGGGCCACCGGTTTCGGCTGGCTGTTCTGGCAGGAGGTTCCCGACCGCGCGACGGCGGTGGGGGCCGCGGTCATCGTCGCCAGCGGCGTCTTCATCATGATCCGCGAAAGGCGGGCGGCGGGCTGAGCGCCGCCCCCTCTCAGCCGGTCGGCATGATATGGATCTCGCGCAGCTCGGCGCGGGGGTTCTGTTCCAGCGCGTAAAGCACCGCATCGGCGACATCCTCGGGCCGGATCTTGTCGGGCTTGGGGCTGTCGAAGAACGGCGTGTCGACCATCCCGGGCGAAATCACCGTGCAGCGCCCGCCCCAGTCGCGCATCTCCTCGGACATGTTGCCGCCATAGCCATGCACGAACCACTTGGTCGCGGAATAGATCGAGCCCTTGATATGGGTCCGCCCCGCGGCCGAGCCGGTCAGCACCAGATGCCCCTTCGTGCGGCGCAGATGCGGCAGGGCGGCACGGGCGGTGAACAGCACGCCCATCACGTTCAGATCGACCATCCCGCGCCAGTCCTCGGGATCGCCCGCCTCGGTGCCGGGCCGTTCGAGGCCGCGCCCCGCATTGGCGAAGGCCGCATGCAGCGCGCCGAAGTGTTCGACGGTACGGGCCACGGCTTCCTGCTGCGCGGCCGGATCGGTGGCATCGCCGGGCAGGGCCAGCGCCGCCGCGCCCAGCTCGGTTGCCAGCGCGTCCAGCTTGTCGGCCGAGCGCGCCATAAGCCCCACCGACCAGCCGCGGGCGACGGCGGCGCGGGCGGTGGCGGCGCCGATACCGCTGGAGGCGCCGGTGATGAACAGGGTTCGGGTCATGCTCTGTCTCCTTCGGGTCTGGGCCAGGACCTGTGGCGCGGCCTGCGGGAGGCAAGACCTGGCCCGCCGCCGCGGCGGTTCCGACCGGGCGAAGGCGTCTGCTCAGGCGGCGTCGGCGAAGGGGTTGACGATCTTAAGACGCCCCTCGACGGTCAGCCCGTCTTGCATGTCCTCGGACCAGAGCCTGGTGCAGCCGCTGAGGATCGCCGCGGCAACGATCATCGAATCGTAGACCGACAGCTTGTAGCGGGCGGCCAGCGCGCGGCCGACATCATGGGTGTCGACGGTCAGCTCGACCGTCTTGCAGAGATCGCGGATCCCGAACAGGAATTCGCCCGCCTCGTCATGGCTCATCCGGGCCTTGCGCAGGCAGTTCACCAGCGCCTCGTTCAGCACCTGGACGCTGATCGCACCGCCCTGGGCCAGCAGCGCCTCGGCCCGGTCGGCCTTGGGCCCGTCGTCCAGCAGGTAGAGGATGACATTGGTGTCGAAGAAGTCAGCGGCCATTGGCCGCGTCGCGGCTCAGCCGGTCTTCGGGCGCCAGACGGCCGCGAAACCGGCGCAGCCCCGACAGCACCTCATCGGCACGGGGATGGCGGCTGACCGCAAACCGACCCTCGCCCGAGGGCTCCAGCTCGATCCGGTCGCCCTCGCGCAGGCCGAGGGTCCGGACCAGATCCGCGGGCAGGCGGACAGCAAGCGAATTTCCCCATCTGGCGATCTGCATGGCAGCCTCCGTCGCGGCAGGTTGGATAGACATTGGCGAATGTATATCATCCGGGCTCGTGAGACAAGTCCCGAGGCTTGGTCCCGAGGCTTGGGCGCGGCGCGATGAAGAGGGCCTCCTCGATCCCGGGGGCGGGTCCGATACGTTTCTGACGCATTTCTGGCGTGGGTCCGGCGCCTCGTGACCTGCTCCCCTGAAATGTCCTCGTTTTGAGGTTCGCCTGTTCTCCAGACGAGGAGACAGACGATGAAGAGAAGCCGTTTCAGCGAAGAGCAGATCATTGGCATCCTGAAGGAGCATCAGGCCGGGCTGGGCGCGAAGGAACTGTGCCGCAAGCACGGCGTCAGCGACGCGACCTTCTACAGGTGGCGCTCGAGATATGGCGGCATGGAGGCGTCGGACGCCCGTCGGCTGAAGGCGCTGGAGGCCGAGAACGCGAAGCTGAAGAAGATTCTGGCCGAACAGATGCTCGATGTTGCGACGCTGAAGGACATGTTGGGAATGGGAGCAGGCGAACGCCATGCGTTCGAGTGAGCCTGCGGACGCTTCTAAGGCCCGGTTCGAGGCGGCGTGCCGTGGACTGGGTCATGAAGGAGAAGAGCTGCTCGCGGCGGCGAGCCTGTGCGCTGGCCGGGATCGACCCGCGCGTGTATCGGCGGCAGCCGATCAGGCCGGAGGACCGGGAGTTGCGCGAGCGGCTGCGGGACCTGTCCGGCGAGAGGCGGCGGCTCGGATTGAGCTGCCCCCAGATTTGTAGACGCTTTGCCCCCTGACTTTGAGGCAAGGAGGCCGACATGGGGACAAGCAATTACAGTGCCGATTTCAAGCGGGACGCGGTGCATCAGATCGCGGTGCGCGGGTATCCGGTTCGGGAAGTTTCCCGGCGTTTGGGCGTCAGCACGCATTCTCTGTACAAATGGTTGAAGCCGTTCGGTGATCCGGCGCCAAGGAAGCCCGACGTTGATCATGAAGCTGAGAACCGGCGTCTCAGGCGTGAGCTGGCGCGGGTGACGGAGGAGCGCGACATATTAAAAAAGGCGGCCGCGTACTTTGCGCAGAATGCAAAGTGACCAGCCCCCCGGAAGTTCCCTCGCCGTAGCGTAGAGTCTGCCCGACCTGAAGGAGCAGACGAATGAGGAAAAGCC
>NZ_QNVX01000023.1:0-1875 GCF_003314725.1 Rhodovulum sp. BSW8 | reverse complement strand
CCCCCGCAACCATCTTTACTTGCGATGACCCCGCCCCTCCGGCGGGGTTTTTCGTTTGCACCGAAAGCGTAAGGATTCCAGCGAGATCGCCGCGCACGTCGATTTCCACCTTGCCGTCCACCGGCGTCAGTACGATGTCTTCGACCAGCGTCCTTATGATATCGGCGGCTTCCGTGCGCTTTTCTTCGTCCTCACCCTGTAGGGCGTCGTAGAGGCCCTGGACGCGCGAACGGTAGAGCTGCGCCATCGAGGGATGCAGAAGCGGCGGAGGCTCGTCAGCCTCTGCGAGGAAGGCTTCCACTTCCTTCTTGCGCTGCTCCAGGCCAACCATTTTCTCGTTGATCCTGTCGGCCGCGCCTCCCTTGAGGATGAGGTCGAGCAGGGTATCCAGTTCGCGATCAATCTTTCTTATCTCGGTCTCTGCCGCCACCACGCTGGCGCGATCTTCCATGCGCAGGCGATTGACCTCCTGTGTGAAGACCTCACAGAACCTGGCGAAGAGTGCCGGATCGACGAGCCGGGTGCGCAGGGCGTTCAGGACACGGGACTCCAGCTCATCGCGACGGATGTTGACGCGATTGTCGCAGGTGCCCTTGTTCCGTGCCGTGGAGCAGCCGATCAACGTCGCGGAGATCGCAGAGTATCCGCCACCGCAGCATGCGCATTTGGTAAGGCCCGAGAAGAGATATTTCGGACGCCTGCGCCGATTGACTGTTGCCACCTCGGCGTGGCCGTTCTCGTCCCGGGCGAGCCTGTTCTTGGCCTGGCGGGCCTTTACTGCTTCCCAGAGCTCGTCTTCCAGAATACGCAGTTCCGGCACGTCCTGGATCACCCATTCCTCTTCCGGGTTCGGCCGCGCCTGTCGCTTGCCCGTGTCGGGGTCCTTCACGAAGCGCTGTCGGTTCCAAACGATCTTGCCGACATACATCTCGTTGTTGAGGATGCCGTTCCCACGCTTCGGATTGCCGTTGATCGTACTGAAGCCCCAATCGCCACCAGACGGGGCGGGGATGCCATCCTTGTTGAGCGAGAAGGCGATCGTCTTGGCCGACTTGCCCGCGGCATAGTCGCGGAAGATGCGGCGGACGACCTCGGCTTGAGCCTCGTTGATGGCTCGGTCGCCTCTGATCGGTTCGCCATTGCCGTCGAGCTTCTTGACGACGTCATAACCGTAGGCGTTGCCACCGCCCGACTTGCCCGCTTCGACACGGCCGCGCTGGCCTCTCCGCGTCTTGTCTGCCAGATCCTTGAGGAACAATGCGTTCATCGTGCCCTTCAGGCCGACATGCAGGTGCGAGACCTCGCCCTCGGAAAGGGTGAAGATCTTTACATCCGAATAGGACATCCGCTTGAACAGGCCGGCGATGTCTTCCTGATCGCGCGAGAGGCGGTCCATTGCCTCGGCAAAAACGAGGTCGAAACGGCCGCGTGTGGCATCGGAGATCAGTGCCTGCACGCCAGGGCGCAACAGAGATGCGCCTGAGATCGCATGATCGGAATATTCTTCGACGATGATCCAGCCCTGTTTCTCGGCATGGAGGCGACACATGCGGAACTGGTCGGCGATGGAAGCGTCGCGCTGATTGTCAGAGGAATAACGGGCGTAGATGGCGACCTTCACTGTGCGTCTCCCAAGGCGATCAGGAGCCGCGCGAGCCCTGCTTCTTGACTTCCTGCTCGTAGAACTTGCGAGCTGCCTGTCGCGCGAGAAACTCGACCAACCGGATGAGGCGAGGGTCGGGATCGCCCTGCGGCATGAAGCTCAGCTCCGGCGCCTCGATGAGCATGGCCTCGAGCAGCTCTTCGCGCTCGCTCGGCGCAGTCGTTGATCTCGGTTGGCTTGCTTTCCGGCTCATACAAGCCAGAATTTACGCC
>NZ_QNVX01000022.1:0-13847 GCF_003314725.1 Rhodovulum sp. BSW8 | reverse complement strand
TCACCCACCGTCAGTCCGGGAGCTTGAATCATTCAGCCGTAGCGGTTTCAAGCAGATCAATGGGTCCTGAGCCTAGGGTCTAAACTCTTTGTTTTCTTAGGGAGTTTGGAGGCGAGTGAGGGAATCGAACCCTCGTGCACGGATTTGCAATCCGCCTGAACGATCTGAAAGAAAAGGGAAATTCGTTTCAGCAACGGCGGTACATAGCGGGAACGATGCGCGAATGTTGAAGGCCAGCCTCGCCAAAGCAGAATGTTACGATCCGCTTCTTATCGGGTGGATGCCCAAGATCGGGTCGCAGGCGTAGATTTCCACGCCGCGATTAAACACATCTGTTGACTTAAACAGATGTGTTGACTATGTTATATCCATGAACAGCAAAGAACTCGAAAAGCTCCTGCGCTCCAAAGGCTGTACCTTCGAAACCCACAAAGGGGGCAGCGGCCACAAGACTGTTCGATTGGGCGACAGGAAAAGCCAGATCCCGATGCACGGGGCCCGCAAGGAATTCGGTACGGGGCTGGTGAACAAGATACTCAAGGATCTCGGCCTCAAGTGAGGCCGGGATCTCCCGAAGGAGGCGATCCCCTGATGCTGGCCTATCCCGTAGACCTGACCCCTGACGACAACGGTACCTTTTTGGTGACCTGCCCGGATCTGCCGGAGGTGACCAGCTTCGGCGAAACCGAAGCCGAAGCCCTGAGCATGGCCAAAGGAGCGATCTCCGAAGCGCTGGCATCACGCCTATCGGGTTTCGAGGACATCCCGCGGCCGAGCGACGGCCCGCGCCTCGTGGCGGTTCCGCTGCAGCTCCAGATCAAGGTCCTGCTGTTCTGGGCCCTGTCAGATGCGGACAAGACCCGCGCCGATCTGGTCCGGGATCTCGGCTGGCATCGGCCCCAGGTTGATCGGCTGTTCGATCCGAACCACGCCACCCGGTTGGAGCAATACGATGCGGCGTTCGCTGCGTTGGGACGGGCTCCCGGGTTCGCGTTGGAAGCTGCGGCTTGAGGCGCAGAAAGTGATGGCGCAACGACGCCGGGGCCGGTCCACTGCGCCGCTAGGGCATCATCTCCCGCCTCAGCGCGCACACCGCGCAGCTGGCCGCCGTCTGGTTGGCATCTGCCGATAGCATACCTTAGGGCCGTGAGGAGGTGCCGTCCGCAGACGATGTAAGCGGCCGTTCACAACATCTGCGGCGATCCGTCGTCTGGCAGTCGTGGCCCGCTCTTTCCTGAACTTCGTGCAAGGTAAGGGCCGCCTCGTTCACACCATCTGAACTGACATAGCGTTGGTTCCCTCGCCTGCGAAGGCAACACCTGAGCCGGTGGCCTGTCCGTCCGTCAAGGCTTGACGCGAGAACTTTCGCGCGGACAACAAGTTGTGTATGAAGAGAAAATGCTTACCTTGCCGATCACAGAGGTCCCAAAGGACCCCAACCGTTCGACGCAGAATGCGGTGTCACCCTTTCGCTACCCTGGCGGCAAAGGATTTCTCTCCGCATTTCTCAAACGGCGCATGTCGCTGCTTGACACCTCCGCAGAACGGGTTTTTGCAGAGCCGTTTTGTGGAGGTGCTGGGGCGGCCCTGATATTACTCGCAGATGGTGACGCTGATGTTGTGAGGCTCAATGACGCCGACTTGCGTATCTTCTCTGCTTGGCAGGCAATTCTGGACGAACCTGAACGCTTTGTAGCAAAGCTACGTGAAGTGCGTTTGGACATGCCGGAATGGTATCATCATCGCGATCTGGTTGCCGGATTTTCTGATCGCGAGTACGACTTTGATATTGGTTTTTCCACTTTCTACATGAACCGTACAACAAGATCTGGGATCATATTGAATGCCGGACCAATCGGTGGATACGATCAACGAGGGAAATGGAAGCTCAACGCACGGTTTAACGTGGAGCGCCTAGCCAACCAAGTCCTTTGGCTCGCCGCAAATAGAGCGAGGATCGAACTATCGAATATGGATGCACTGTCATTCATCGACCGGGGTCGGCGCAGAGCAGATTCCGGTAACACGATGTTTTTCATTGATCCGCCGTACGTCAAAGCGGGGGGGCGTCTCTATTTTGATGGCATGAGTGAAGCAAAGCATGTGGCCCTGTCCGATATTCTGACGAGCGGTTCTGTTAAGTATTGGGTGCTGACCTATGATGACGCACCTCTAGTCAGGCAGCTGTACAAATCCCAGAATTGCTCAACAATTTCAGTTAATTACAGCCTGCAATCGAAGCGTCGTGAAAGCGAAATTTTGGTAGAGCCGAATTACCGCTAGGCCAGAGCTGTGGCTCGGAATTCTTGCAGCCAGCTAAGAACTTGGGGCATGTTCTCAGCCTCATCCATTTCGACGCCACCCCTTGCAAGGGCTTGTCCAATAACTGCATGTTTCGGCAAACGCGTCCGATCTAAAAGCGCCCCATGTATCACATGTTCATTGTTCCACTGATCTTCATCCACGATCCGAAATGGGAGCAAAGTTGCATAGTTGACGTTCCCACGATGCGCATCGTCCATGTAGTGCCTTTCGAATAGTTTTGAGTGAGTGCTTACCGGTTTTCCTGGCCAATTATGGCCGCTGGCCACTTGCGCAAAGTAGAAAAAAATTGGTGGCGGGCGGACATCGATCTGCCAAGCGATCACATCGACACCCCCATCCTTCTCGTTGGGTGGAGTATACCTGCCAGGGGTGTCCCTAGTGCGGAACCCAGCACCTCGCGTTTCAGCTCTTTTCAAAGTCGCGATAATATCAGATTTGTCGGAACGCGGCCATCCAATGCTTGCGGCGCTTCCACTGGCCAATCCAGCCATCGCAAAGGTCGATAGAACCTGAAAAACCCGGTTCCGAAGGCGTTGAATCAAATCGCCAGAAACCTCAAAATCAAAAAGGCTTTTCTTGGTCAAGTGCGTTGTTATGAGGCAGGTTAGGTAAGGCGTAAACTTATCATCCTGCCAATCCTCCACCAAAATCAGCTCTTCGGCATCAGCGCCCAGACGGAAAGGATACGCATTCGCGCAATCTGTGGTCCGAAAATCTACCTCATTCTCGATGCTTTCCCGAAGTCTTTCCTTTGCGGCGTCAATTTTTGCAATGTTTCCGCCATTGGCATCACCGAGGTCATCGGTATCTTCGTCGGGCTCATCGTCGGCAGGGGCTTCAAACTGCTCTTCGATTGCAGCATCAAGCTCATCCAGCCTTGCAGTCCGAAATTCGTTAAAAAAAGCGACTAGCTCGAGCCAGTCCACCAAGACATGATCCTCGGCGTTCAATTCAGGTGTCACTACAGGTTCGATCGGCATATCAGTCTTCAACTGTCTTTTCGAAATCGGCCACCTGGCTGTCAACGGTAGCTTTAATCACCCGAATTCGTTTCCATGCAGATGCGATGATCTCCTGAAGCTCTGATTGAGACGCCGGATCAAAGCCATCTAGGGTTTCAAGCGCCAATCGAAGTTGACCATTCGCTTCGACAATGTGCTTTGAGAACCGCAGGTCCTTTGGCGTTGCGGTGATCAAGGCATCGTCAAGGTGACTGGTTTGCTCAAGAACCTTGGTGCCGGACTTGGACTTTAGAACTTCCCGCACTCTACCCAGATCAGGATTCTGGCTGCGAACCACAGGTTGGATTTCACGCTCTTTCGATCCATACAACCAGGTCAGAATATTTCCCAGTTTTTCGTAGTAATCGGGGCTCACCGGGTCTCTTGAAGGGTCCTGATCTCGCTGTGGTCGCGGCATCCCGAGGTAATCTGAGAACTCACTATACGACAAGCCCGTGTAAAGGTGCGAAAAACTGAAAGCCCGTTTGTACCTGTCATCCATGTGGAAGATGTCGAGGCGCTCGGCCTGCATCAAAACATAGTAGGCCGTCACCATTCTGTGAATGGTGGCGTGCTTGTCGCCCATACGGTTTGCTATCTCAAAGAGCGTTAACGGCTCTTTTTCATTGACTTGCGAATCCAGCCACCTAGCCGCGAAAGTTGCCTTCGCAAAGGCGTCCCATGCCTGGGGGCCGTTAATGTGTTTGAACCCGATTAGTTCGCGCGCGTCTTCCTCTTTCTCGACGCGGTGAACGAGGATATTGCACATGGTATCCCGGATCTCATTGTCGAATCTCGGGAGGGTGAGTTTTGCATACCTTGCCAACTCCTCATCGCGAAGAGCCCTGAGAGCAGCTAGTCTTCTATTTCCTTCCAGAACAACTAGCTTGTCATCTCTAACAACAACCACTAGCGGCTCGATATTTATGTAGCCGCTGGTGCCGATTGATTGCACCAATTCCGACAGGTCGGCCGTTCGGGCCAACTCAGCCACGACTGCTCGATCAGTATCCTCGTCCGGGCGTTTGTCTGGTGTGAAACGTGGATTGTTCGTATCGAAATTCAAAAGGTCGACGTCAACTATCTTCGTTTCTTTGATGCCGACTACTTCGTCCCAGTTCATGGAACCTCCGTCTGCTGGTATGGTTGGTTGGGCCTAACCGGTGTACCGCAGCCACCCTTAGAAGGCTTGCGGTTAGCCGTCCAGACAATGCTGCTAGGTTGAACACACGAGGTTTGTGTGAGTTCACTGCCAGTCAGTCCGTGGCCAGACAGCACTGAGGCAAACTCCGCGCGCTGGAAGGTTGTGCGCACTGGCCTTTGATGCGGCTCGCAAGGAACGACCGCTTGCCGCCCAGACTGCCAAAGTCTGCCTCACGATGGGCCACGGTGCGGTTAAGGTCCGCTCTCGTGAAGCTCGGCCGATACCCCGGGGCGATTCCGAACGGCAGCTCCCCGCCGTTCACGCCCCACACACACACGCCCGGTCAGCGCCACCAGATCCTGCTCGTCCGCGGCCGTGAACGCCAGCCCGTAGGCCTTGGAGATCCGCCGGAACCGCAGCACATACTGGCAGCGGAATCCTTGATCGGGCGGCAACCATTCCAGCGGCCCGCGCGCGCCCTTCGAGCGGTTCGCCGAGGCGGTCACGGGCAACAGGTTGACGGGATCGAGGGCGAAGCGGGCGCGCTTCTCGGCTGACCAGCTGGCGGCACCATGGCCCCACGCATAGCGCAGCGGCACGATGTGGTCGATGTCGAGATCCCGGGCCTCGGTCACCACCTGGCCGGTATAGGGCGCGATCCACCGGCCGTGACGCACCGAACAGCCCGAAGGCGCCAGGGTCACCGGCACGGTGGAGAGATCCGCCAGCAGCTCGGCCCGGGTGTCGAGGCAATCGCCATCCGGATCGGCCCAGCCCGTGCCAAAGGCTGCGCGGGTGTAGGGCGCGGCCGGGCTCGCCAGCTCCGGGGCCTGCGCAACCGGGGCGCAGGTCAGGAGCGTCAGGCTCAGCAAAAGCAGGGGGAGAAGACGGCGCATGGGGACGGACCTTTGACCTCGCGCCCCCAAGATCCGGTTAAACGCCGACCGGGCCGGGGGACCTCATACCAGCCCCGTCATGACCTCGCGATTGGCGATGATCAACTCCCGCGCGGCGGTCGCGCCGCCCTTCGAGACAGAGTAATTCAGCCGCACCTCCTCAATCCGGAAGGCCCCGAAGAGCGCGCGGATCTCGGGCCGGTCGTTGATCGACAGCACGAAGGCGCCCTCGATCCTGCCCAGGCGCTCGGCCAGCTCGGCGAACTGGTCGCGGTCGAAGAGCCCCTTGCCGTAATCGTCCTCGCCGCCCCAATAGGGCGGATCGAGATAGAACAGCGCCTGCGGGCCGTCATAGCGCGCCAGCACCTCCTGCCAGGGCAGGTTTTCGAAGACCACGCCATCGAGCCGGTCATGGGCGGCGTCGAGCAGCGGGCCGATCTTGGCCAGGCTGAACCGGGCGCTCTGGTCGGGCGCCACGCCGAAGACCCCGCGGAGCTGGCCGCCGAAGGCGAGCCGCTGCAGATAGAGGAACCGGGCGGCGCGTTCCAGATCGGTCAGCGTGGCGGGATCGCAGGCGCGGAGCCGCTCGAACTCGCGGCGCGAGGTGATCTGGAAGCGCATGACCTCCATCAGCTGCGGGTAATGGCGCTGCAACACGCGGAAGAGATTGGTGATCTCGCCGTTCAGATCGTTCGCCACCTCGAGTCGCGGGCGCCAGCTGCGGCGCAGGAAGACCCCGCCCATGCCGAGGAAGGGCTCGACATAGGTGCGGTGCGGGATCGCCTCGATCTTTTCGATGATGCGGCGATGGAGGGCCTTCTTGCCGCCGAGCCAGGGGGCGACCGGAGTGGCGGGGACGGTTTTTCGCATTTCGTTCATGTCAGGAACCTGTTCTAGGTCCGCCCGCTCTCGCGAGAGTCGGGCGGCAGATTCCCTCTTGGGTGTCGGCGCAGCACTTGTTGACGCAGGCTGCGTGGTGAGGCGGTGTTGACGCACCGCCTTGCCCCCGCCCGAAGGCGGGGGAAGCTCTCAGACCCGGCGGCGCCTGACCGCCTGGCCGATCCGCCGCGCGATCTCGCCTGGCGAGGGGGCGATCCATCCGATCAGGGCGATCAGCACGATCCAGGCGGGGATTTCGTTGACGACGACGGTCTCGACGCGATCCGCCCTGACCCTGTTCTCGGATTGCTCCTGGCGGATCTCGCGGGCGCGGGGGCGCACGATGCTGGGCGCGTTCTCGACCTTCAGACCCTGGACGTTCTCGGCCCCGGCCTGGACATTGGCGGCGACGTTCGGGCCGAGGGGCACGGGCAGCCCGCCGCAGCCTGACAGCAAGAGCGCTGCGAGGATCAGTCGAGGCCGGACAGGCATAGCGCGCGTTCCGCAGTGCGGCGGTTGACGAGACCCTGCACGGTGCGACCGCCTGCCTTGACCCACAGGGTCAGGGCATCGCAGGCGCCGGGCAGATCGCCCGCGAGGGCGCGGCGGGACATGCTCGACCGGCAGAAGGCGCCGGAGCCGATATTGTAGGCGGCCGAGACGAAGGCCGCCCGGGTCTCGACCGGCAGCGCGCCGGGCAGACAGGGGCGGATCTCGGCCTCGAACTCAGCGGTGCGGCGGGCGAGCTGGGACCGGCAGGCCTCGGGCGTCGCGGTCTGGCCGGGGCCGACGCCCAGGGTCTCGCCGTAGCAGATCGTCCAGACGCCCACGATGTCGCGATAGGAGGCGGTGCGGAGGCCCTCCCAGGGGGCGATCAGCGCGACGGCGGCGGCGATCACCGCAGCGGCGGCCCCGCCCTTCGCGGCAATGCGACGGCGGATCATCGGTCTGCCCCCTCAAGGCCGGTCTGGGCGATCAGGCGGGCCAGAACGGCGGCGGCGGACAGAAGCCCCACGGCGGCGGCGTAGATGTCAGGCGGCAAGCCGAGCATGTCGGCCGAGACCAGCGAAGCGGCGGCCTCGAGGCCGGACAGGATGACCATGGCGGCCAGAATCCACACCGACCACGCACGGCGCAGCACCGCGCGCCAGTTGGGCACGAGTTTCATTTGCATTGCCCTCCTTGGGCTCTGTCAGGGATAGGGAAGTCGGCGCGGCCCCGGATCAGGGCCAGACGATGAGCGCCAGCCAGATGGCGGCGGTGAGGGTGAGATAGAGTGTCCGGCTCATTTCCCGCCCCGCCAGAGGCGCAGCATTTCGGCCAGATGGGCGGGGTCGCGCTTGAGCCAGAGGAGGGCCGCGGCGGCGGTTTCCAGCGCCAGCGGGCCCAGCACGGTCACGCCGACGATGGTCAGGCGCTCGGGCATGTCGAGCCAGAGCGCGATCTCGGGGCCCGCGACATAGCCGATGGCGCCCGAGGCCAGCACGATGCCCATGCGGGCGACCAGCGCCATGCCGTCGGTGCGCAGCCAGACCAGCACCAGCGCGCCGAGGATCGCCAGCAGGGTGCGGAGCGCGCTGTCGGTCGCCTCAAGCATGGCGGCGCGCCCAGAGGGTCCGGCCCGCCCCGGGACCGTCGCGGGGAATGTCGGTATCGTCGGCCATGGCCGGTCTCCTTCGGGATGGGTCTCGGGGGATCAGAGCTCGGTCCGCGCGCCCGCGGGAGAGAGGGTCACGGTCAGGACCGCATCGCCCGCGCGGCTCCTCACGACGGCAAACCGCACATGCGTGGCCAGGGCGGGCACCCGGACGGTCTCTGTCGTGAGCGCGGGGAAAAGCTCGGTGCCCGAACCGCCCGGCAGCGTGACCGCCCGCCTGGCATAGGACTGGAACGGACAGAGGAACGCGCCCTCGGTCAGCGGAAAGGTCCCGGCCCCGCCGGTCTCGTTGGCATAATCGCCGGGCAGCGCGATCCATGGCCCCCAGCTCATGCCCTCATCGGACGAGAACGCCATGCGCCAGCCATCCGAGCCCCTCTGCGCCGAATAATACGCGACATGCGCCATCGCAAAATCGCCAATCGCGACGATCCCGGGCTCGGAGGACCCGTCCGAATGGAACTGGTGGCAGGCGGCCCTGGTATTGGTGCTGTCGTATTTGTCCAGAAGCGCGGCGAGGATCTTCCCGGTCAGCATGCCATAGGCCGTGCCACTGCTGTCGAGCGCCTGCGCCTCGGTCAGTTCCCGCAGCCCGGCCGGAACGAAGCTGTCCGAGGCATAGCCGCCAAGCGCGATCCAGCCGCTATTGGCCTCGTTGCGCATTTTCAGCGCCTTCGCGGCGGTATCGACCCAGAGCATGCCGGGCCAGGTCTCGGGGGGCGCGGTCGGCCCGGCATTGGTCGAGGCGGCGGCGGCCAGGGCGCCCTGGAAGAAGGCGAAGGCCTGGGCCTTGGTGTGGGTGACGTTCGGAATATAGGTGGCCTGGGTCATGGTCTCCTCGGGGTTGGGGATCAGGTTGCGCGGTAGGCCGCGACGGACAGGCGGGTGACGCGCAGCGCATAGGCCGCGCTTTCGACCGAGAGCGCCGCGCGGATCTGGAACAGGCGGCCGTCGAACTCGGCCGCATCGAAGCTTTGCCAGGGGCCCCAGGTCGCGGTGGCGTCGTCATGGACCCGGACCTGGGTGTCGAGATCGCCATAGGCATCGGCCCCGCCCTGCCAGAACAGCCCGTCGGGCGGGGTCCAGAAGGCGCCCGTTTCGGGGCCGAAGATCCGGTCCCGCCGTTCCTCGATCAGGATCCCGACATCGCTGACCAGCCGCACCGGCCCGGCCGTGCCGAGGTTGATGAGCGCCGAGAAGACATAAAGCGCCTCGGTCGCACCCTCGTCGGTCGACAGCACGCCGCCCGCGGCCGAGCAATCCGCCTTGGTCCCGGCAAAGCCCGGCGCCTCGTCGAGGCGGGCGACCTCGGCCATCGGCACCAGCGAGGCGGCGCGCAGCGCGACCGCGCTGACCGGGCCGGGATTGCCCCTGGCGTCATAGGGCCGCGCGAGATAGCTGCCGGTCTTGAGCGGCAGCGAGGCGTCCGTCGCCCCGCCCGGCACCGCCTTGCCGATCACCACCGAGCTTTGCCAGGTCGCGCCGGTCAGCTCGGCCGAATGGCGGAACTCGATCCAGCCGCCCTGGCGCACGTCGAGCGACGGGTGCCGGTCCCAGCGCAGCATCGCCACGGCCCCCCCGGCCGACTGCCCGGCCAGGTTGGTGATCGCGACCGGCGGGGCGTTCTCGCCCTGCACGGCGGCGGCGCCCGCATAGACCCAGTCCGACCACATGCCGCGGGTGTTGCGCCCGCGCGCGCCGAAGACATAGGTGCCGGGCGCCATGTCGTCGATCAGGTCCTCGGCGACATCGGTGAGGCCGCGCACGGTGGTCTCCGATGCCGGGGCCGCGACCGGCCTCCAGGAGAACTGCCAGGCATCAATGAACGGATTGTCGGTCGTGGCCGCCAGCCGCACCCGGGTCTTGACCCCGCCGCCGCCGCGGGTCTCGTAAAGCTCCTCGCTCATGGTCGGCGCCGAGACCTGGGGCCTCGCGGTCGGCGAGGGCAGCGTGGGCACACCGCCCGCGGGCCGCGCCTGTTCCTCGCTGGTGCGCCAGTCGAAGATCGCGGGGCCGGTTTCCAGGCAGGTCAGCCGCACCTGCACCCCCTCGGGGCCGACCGTGACCGCGCGGGCCGTGACCTCGAAGGCCTTGGCCTCCCAGCCCCGGCGGGGGATCGTGACGCGGACAGTGTCGCCCAGCCGCACGCCCCAGGCGGCGAGCGAACAGGGCAGGATCACCTGGCGCTGGCGGCGGCCCTTCAGGAGCGCCAGCTTCATCAGCCGCTGGCCGCGCACCGGATCGGTCTCGCCCGGCAGCTCGCCCAGATCGCGCACCAGCCGCTCGCCATGATCGGCGGCGCGATACGTCTCGGAGGCCAGGACCGGCAGGTCGGTCACCACATGCTCGGCCGTCGCATCGGCGAACTGCGCCTTGACGGTGTTGAACTGCTCCTCGAAGGGCCGCCGCGCGATCACCCGGATCCCGGCCACCAGCATGTCCTCGGTGATCGTCAGCTCGGGCTCTTCCCAGACTGCGCCGCCCAGCGTCAGCCGCCCGCGTTCGCAGGCCCACCAGCCGCCCCAGGCGGAGGAGAGCGCATCGAGATTCTCGCGCGGAGCCGCCTCGGTGTCGAGCACGCCGTTGAAGGCATAGCGCGGCTGGCTGCCGCCCGTGGCCAGCGGCACCGGTTCCTCGGCGGCATTGGCCAGCGCCACGATGGCGGCATCGTCGAGATCGGCCTCGGTCCAGCCGATGCCGCCAAACAGTTCGGGCGTCAGGGCGTAGTCGCGCAGGCAGAGCGCCGGGTTCGTCGAATAGCGCCGCCCGCGGAACCACAGCGCGACCGCGCCCGCCGCAATGTCGATCTCGACATAGATCGTGCCGCGCCGCCCGGCGAGATCCGCGACCGGCAGGGTGGCCCGGGCCAGTTCCTCGCCCGCGACCTCGCCCGATCCGGCGCGGAAGACGAGATCGGCCCCGGTCACCCCCAGATAGGCGCCATAGCCCGAGCCGCCCTGTTCCCAGATCACGCCTTCGGGCACGGCCGGAAAGGCGACATCGAAGGCCGCGAAGAGATCCGCGTCGAGCGCCATCCTTTTGTAATCGAGAGTGTCGCCGTCCTGCGCGGTCAGATCCGGGCTCAGCCCGGCCTCGGGGGTGAGCCCGCCGGGATAGCGGTGCCCGAAGAAGAACCGCGCGGCGATGGGGCCGCCGGTCCAGGCGGCGTCGGATTCGCCCTGCGGATAGCTCGCACCCGAGGTCCGGCCGATGGCGCCGCCGTCATAGCCAGCCCATATAGAGCCGGGCCGGAGGGCCCTGGCCGAGGCGAGCGGGGTCGAGATCCAGTCGCGCGGGTCGTATACGCGCTTGCCGCGGGCGCGGACGCGGATCTGGGGCGCGCCGGTCGGAAACAGGTCGCGGTCGTAATCGGCCTCGAAATAGACATAGGCGACGCCGCGCCCGCGGTGATCGGCCGTCCATTCCGAGGCGGCCGCGACATAGCGCGGCTCGGCCGCCTGATCCTCGGCGCCGGTATGCACCTTCAGCCGGATGCGGCCCTTGAAGTCGCTCTCGATCTGGCCCCAATGGTAGGGATCGCCGGTGCCCTGCGCTTCATCGCGGCGGTATTGCGCCTCGGTCCAGACCTTGGTCTCGCCCAGCCAGATCTCGACCGCGCCGTCGATCTGGTGGCAGGCGAGCGGCATGACGGAATGATAGCGCCGATGCGGCTTGCCCCCGGCCTCGGTGGTCGAGCGGGCGACGATGGTGCCGCCGAGGGTGCGTTCGCCATAGAGGATGAGGCCCGCCGTCACCGGCTGGATCCGGTTCAGAGTGATCTCGTCGCGGGTCTTGACCTTCGGCTTCTTCGCCAGCGCCATCTGCACGCCCGACAGCACGAAGGCCATGGCGGCCTGGCCCATGATCGCGGTCGCGGTCAGCCCGGCGGCCCAGCCCCCGGCGGCGGCGGCCAGCGCCGCGCCGACCGGCGGCATCGCGGCGGCGGGGGCCGCGGACAGGATCAGCGCCACGATCAGGACCGCGAGGGGTGCGCCGATCCGCGCCGCCCGCGCGAGGCAACTCACCCGATGCGCCATGCCGCCTCCGCGTCGAGGACCGGGCGGCGGACGGGTCCGCGCTCGGCCAGATGCACCGCATGGCGGCCGGTGACGACGCCCATGGCGCCGGGCAGCGCGCCCGCGGCATCGCCCATCACCCAGTCGCCGCGCCGGGCCAGCGCCACCGCCACCCGCGGCAGATGCGCGTCGATCAGATCGGCGATGGAGCCGAAGCCAAGCCGCACCAGCCCCTTCGCCGCCTGGATCTCGCTGGCATAATCCGGCAGGTCCGGGATCGGATCGCGCCCCGTCATCGCCCGCGCGGTCGCCCGGCAGAAGCCCAGGCAATCGGCCGTGCCCCAGGCGAAGGCCCGGCCGTCCCAGTCCCGGATCTCGGCCGCCAGCCGCAATTCCCAGCCCTCGCGCCGCAGTATCGTGCCGGTCATCTCCCCCATGTGTCCTCCCGGTTCTGGATGGCTTGCACGAGGTCGAAGAAACGGTCGCCGGGAAAGCGACGCTGCTGATCCTCGGGCAGGTAGTAAAACGGGCGCTTGCGGCCCAGATCCATGGCGCGTTCCTCGCAGGCGAGCGTGGCGGTCGCGGTGTCGGGCCCGTCATCGCTGTCGAGCGTGTCGGCGAGCCCGTCCCAGAGCACATCGGCCGCCTCGATCCGGCCCTCGGGGTCGAAGAGCGCGAGGCGCAGCGTCACCCGGCGGCGCTGGAACTCCTCGAGCTCGGCCAGCGCCACCACCTCGGGATCGAGCCCCGCCAGCGTCAGCGTCAGCCCCGGCATCTCGCCGCCCGAGGTCTCCTGCGCCTCGCCGATCCGGAGCATCTGCCCGGCCGCGCCGAGATAGGTCACGCCCTCCCACTCGACCGTGCCATGGCCCGTGAACATCGCCAGATCCCCGCTGTCGAACCGGCACTGCACCAGCAGGCCGAGGATCCTGTCGCCGCTGGTGTCCATCACAGCGCCTCCACCAGTTGCACGGTGCGGGTCCGGACGCGGGCCTGGCTGACGGCGAGCGCGGTCTCGGATCCGGCCAGCGCCCAGGTCCCCCAGGGCGCGCGCAGCGCCACCGGATCGCCCGCCGCGACGGGGGCGCGCAGGCGGGGCCAGAGGGTGAGGGTCTGCCGGAAGGCGGCCGTGGGGGCCTCGGCCCCGGTCACGATGTGCAGATGGCCGTCGAGCGTGAGATAGTCGCCGACAGTTATGGTGTCGGCCGCCGTGGCGAGTTGCAGCACCAGCGTCTGCGCGCGGGGCTGGGCCGCCAGCGCCACCACCGGATCGGCGGTGATCAGCCCTTGGGGGCCGTCATAGTCCATCGCGGCCATGTCGAGCTCGAAGCGGCCCGTCGGGCCATTGAGGCCCGCAAGCCAGGCCGAGATCGCAGCGCTTTCGCGGGCGTCAAACGCCGCCAGCGTCAGCTCGGCCGCCCAGGTCCCGCCCATGAAGTCATAGGCCGTTTGCGCAAAGCTGTAGGGCGATTGGGTGCGGATCGAGGAGGTCACCTGGCGCAGCGTGAAGCCCGCGATGCGCACCGCCTCGGGCGGGAAGGCCATCAGACGCCCTCCCGGCGCTGGCGGGCATAGACCCGCTGCGCCTCGTCGCGCGTGACCTGGCGCACGACTTCCGCGATCTGTTCCGGGCTGGCAGTGCTGCCCGCGACCGAGACATGCACATCGCCCATGCGCACCCCGCCGCCGCCGAGGCTCGCGACGCCGAGCTTGCCATTGCCCAGCCGGGTCAGCGGCAGGATCGCCTCGGGGCCTGCCTCGCCCATGAGCCCGGTCGCGGCGCCCCGCATCGGAAAGAAGGTCGGCCGGTCGACCACCCCGCCCGCGGCAAAGGCCCGGACCCGGCCGCCGTCGAAGACATTGCCAAGGGCGTTGACCTTCACGCCGCCGCCCGCACCGGCGCCCGCGCCCCCGAAGATCCCCGAGAAG
>NZ_QNVX01000021.1:0-16834 GCF_003314725.1 Rhodovulum sp. BSW8 | reverse complement strand
TCTTTCGCATGCGTCTGCTCCTTCGCGGTTGAGCAGACTCTACATCAGACTGAGGGATCTCGCGGGGGGCAGGTCACCTGCCGCAGGCGCCGGGACTAATCTGCGTAAGTGCGGTGTGGCGCAGACGCCTGTTAGGTTAGACCTGCCCGCCGAATACTTGGTGGTGCATTTTTCCGAGTACCCGAGAAGCGTGTGGGCGTACCGTTCCCCAAAAGATCGGCATGTCGGCACGCTTCTTATTCTCGGATAGTCCAGAAAGGATAATTCCAATGACACCCGAACAGATCAAGACCGCCGACAAGATGAAATCCGTGAAGGCCGCCTGCGTGAACGCCCCTGCCGGATCCAAGAAGGATACGGCGATGAGGCATTACCATGCAGCCGAGAAGGCACATACGGCAAAGAACGAAGCCGAGACCGACAAGGAACTCGATGCGGCGACCAACGCCCTCGCGTAACCTCCGGCGTCTGACGCGATCGCCGGGCCGTCCGCCGCATTGCGGAGGGCGGCCCTTCTCATTTGAGCAGGGGGCCCGTCTGGTCCAGATACGCGGAATCGAAATCGGCGAGTTTCACCAGTTCGCCAGTGTCGTGGACGGTCACATGGCCGTCGCGAAAGGTCACGAGGCCGCGCTCACGAAGCTGCCGCAACACGCGGTTCACATGGACCGCGCTCAGCCCCAGCGCATCCGCCAGATGATACTGCGTGAGCGGGCAGTCGTACCCGTCCTTGCTGCCCATCCCGACAAGGGTGAGCCTGGACCCCAACTCCAGCAGGAAATGCGCCATGCGGGCGTCCGCGTCGCGCCGCCCGATGCTGACGAGATGCTCGACCACCATCGCCTCGTCCCGTGACGCCGCCCAGAGGATGGCCGTCGCCAGGCGAGGCGTCTCGGCAAGCGCTTCGAGAAGGTCGCTCGCCATCACTTCGGCCGCCTCAATGTCCCCGACGGGCTCGAAGCTGTGGTCCGAGGTGCGCAGGAGAACGCTGCGCAACCCGAGAAAATCTCCGGGGATCTGAAAATCGACGATCTGGCGCGTCCCGTCGGCCTGGATCTTGTACGAGCAGACCCACCCTGCCGACAGGATGAAGGCCGCCTGCCCGGACTGCCCCTGATGCACCATGTCCCGCCCGGCGGCGAAGGTCCGGCGGCGCTGGTGCAGCCGCTCGAGCACGGCCAGCTCGACCTCCGACAGAGCGACGAAGGCCGAGAGCTTGCGGGTGAGCGGGCTTTTCGCTGCGATGGTCATGCGCCCCCTCGCGCTGCTGGCAATCCCGGTGGGGAAACTACCGGATTTTTCTCGCACGGCGGCTGCTTCAGATCAGTCCACGATACCAGATTTCCTGCGACAAAGGGTAGATCATCCCGGCGCGCCACGGCCGTGCACGCCTGTTTGGAGCGAGGAATGCCCACGATGCCCGACCAGACAGATCATGCCGGCATGGCGGCCCTCTCGATCTGCGAGGCGCTGCTGCTTGCCATGAACGATCACAAGCTTCTGCCCGAGCGCGAGATCATGGGAATTCTCCTCGATGCCGCGGCGACCCACGAAAACGCCACCGGCCCGGGGGAGGAAACGCACCGGGCCGTGGCGGCGCTCATCCACCAGATCATCGCCGGCGGCAACTCCGTTCGCCGGAAGTGAGCCAGACACGCCCGCAAAGGATCCGAGATTGCCTGTGACATCTTCTTCCGTATCCGCCGGCCATCCGCACCGACCTGATCGTGACCGGGGCGCTCCGGCCGGCACCGCCATCCGGGACGGCGATGTCCGCGCCGGCCTTCGGGAGGCGAACCGGTCTCCGATCGCAAAGCTGGGTCAGGCTCCCTCGCCCCACTCGCGAGCTCCGGAGACCCCGCCGGGTGCGGCAAACCCCTCCGCCGCCTGCAACCCGGCGGAGGGCGAGGCCCAGCCGACCACGCAGGACTGGATGCGGACGCTGACGCGCTATCGCCAGCCGGTGCCCGCCCGCAGCGTGTTAGAGTTGGCCGTCACGCTTGTGCCCTTCGTCGCGATATGGGCCGTGGCCTGGTGCATGCTCTCGATCAGCGCCGCATTGGCACTGGCTATCGCGTTGGCGAATGCGGCCTTCCTCGTTCGTCTGTTCATGATCCAGCACGATTGCGGGCACGGATCGCTGTTCCGCGACCGGCGCCTTTGTGACTGGATCGGCAGGGGGCTGGGCGTCCTCACGCTAACGCCCTACGACGTTTGGAAGAGGACCCACGCGATCCACCATGCCACGACAGGCAATCTCGACCGGCGGGGCGTGGGCGACATCCCCACACTGACGGTCCGGGAATACGCAGAAAAGGGGTGGCTCGGCCGGAGCCTCTATCGTCTTCTGCGCCAGCCCGTCATCATGTTCGGGGTGGTGCCGTTCTACACGTTCTTCCTGCAGAACCGGCTACCCGTCCACCTTATGCGCGCCGGCTGGCGCTACTGGCTGAGCGCGATGGGCACGAATGCAGCAATCGGCCTTGTCCTTGCCGCGATCGTCCGGCTGGGCGGCTGGGACGTCCTGCTGTTCGTGTTCCTGCCCACGATGCTACTGGCCGCTATCGTCGGCATGTGGTTCTTCTACGTCCAGCACCAGTTCGAGGAGACCAGTTGGGAGAACGACGAAGACTGGAACATCCAGGAGGCGGCCTTTCACGGCAGTTCGCACTATGCGCTGCCGGGCGTCCTGTGCTGGATCACTGGCAATATCGGCGTCCACCACGTGCATCATCTGGCAAGCCGCATCCCCTTCTACCGTCTTGGCGAAGTGGTCAGGGATCACGACCTGCTGGAGTGGTCGAAGCGCATCACGATTTGGGAGAGCCTGCGCTGTGCCCGGCTGCACCTCTGGGACGAGAACCGCCAAAGGCTTGTGTCGTTCACAGAGGCCCGGGCCATTCCTGCCTGATCCTTGCGCGACTTTTCGATGGAAGACGAGGCCGATACCGCGGCGGGCGAGGACATCGGGGCGCGATTGCATACTGCCCCGCACGAAAAGGCGCCATGGTCCCGTGACACACGATCCTGAAAGCTTGCCCCGCGAAGCGGCCGACAGATTCACGCAGCCCTTCGCGCGCTTTCTGAAGATCGAGGCGGCCTCGGGCGGGCTTCTGCTGCTGGCCGTCCTCGTCGCGATGGCCCTGGCCAATTCGCGCTGGGGCGGCGCGTATCTGGCGCTGTGGGAGACGCCGATCGGCTTCACCTTCGGCACGCTCGATTTCACCCGTTCGCTGCGCCACTGGATCAACGACGGGCTCATGACCCTGTTCTTCTTCGTCATCTCACTCGAGCTCAAGCGAGAGATCATGCTCGGCGAGTTGCGACATCCGAGAATGGCCGCGCTCCCGTTCGCGGCTGCGCTCGGCGGAATGGCCGTTCCGGTCGCACTGTATCTTGCCGTGATGGGCGATGAGCCGGGGATGCATGGCTGGGGAACCGTGATGGCGACCGATACCGCGTTCGTCATCGCCTGTCTCGCCATCTTCGGGAGCCGGATCCCGCCGGCCTTGCGGCTGTTCCTCCTTTCGCTGGCGATCTTCGATGATGTCGGGGCCGTTTTCGTCGTCGCTTTCAGCTATGGGGAGGCGCTGACCTGGTCCGCGCTCGGCCTCGGGGTGCTGGGGCTCGGGCTTGTTGCCGGTGCCGCGCAACTCGGGGTGCGACGCATGCCGGTCTATTTCCTGATGGGCGGCGCGATCTGGCTGTGCTTCGACGCCTCCGGCATCCACGCGACCATCGCCGGGGTCATTCTGGGGCTCATGACGCCGACCCGCATCTGGGTCAGCGATACACGTCTGCGCGCGATCCTGGGGCGGGTCCTCGCCTATCCGGCGGGTGCCCATTGGAGCGGAGACACTGCCGATCGCCGGGATCTCCGCCGCGCCGGCAGGGCCGTGGCGGAATCGCTCTCTCCCGTCGAGCGGCTCGAGATGATGCTGCACCCCTGGGTGGGCTTTTTCATCATGCCGGTCTTCGCGCTGGCCAATGCCGGGATCACCATCAAGGGAGCGGATATCGTACAGCCGGTTTCGCTGGCGATCGTCGTCGGACTGGTGCTTGGAAAGCCGATCGGGGTCTTCGGGTTCAGCTGGCTCGCGGTCCGGTCCGGCCTTGCCACGCGCGGACCCGGCTTGTCATGGCCCTTCGTCGCCGCCGGTGCCTTTCTCACGGGGATCGGGTTCACCATGTCGCTGTTCATCGCCGGCCTCGCGTTCGAGCCGCCGATCCTCACTGTGGCAAAGCTGGGCATTCTTGCCGGTTCGGCGCTTTCCGCGATCCTTGGCATTGTGCTGCTGGTCTGGCTGACACGCCGAACGCGGTGAGGCGTCCCGCTCGCTCACCGGATCTTCGAAGCGAAAGCAGGAACAGGAGCACTGCCAGCGCGATGCCTCCGGAGCGCAGCGCCGCCCGAATCCACGGGCTCGTGGCGATCCCGCCGAACAAGGTGCCGATCACCGCCGACCCCGGCGCCAGTCATCGAGGCGGGCATAGATGGTGACCGCGATGCCGCCGAGCGCGATGGCGATGAACACCCAGCGCATAGTGTCGAGATAGGGCACCAGTGGAAGGATGGCGGTCTGGGTTTCGGCGAGGACGCTCTGCGCCACCTCGACGCCCGCGGCACCCAGCGTCGCTACGCCAGCCGCGCCGCCACCCTTCATGGTGCGGCTCTGCGCCAGGACCTCGCGCGCCGGCGGGGTCTCGGCCGCGAACGGCACCGATCTTGCGGGGAACCGCTCGCCCCACTGACGCGCCGGGCCGAGGTCGATGTGCATGAACCCCGAGCGCGGATAGAAGCCAAAGCCGAGGAACCCGACGTCCCGCGCCGCCGCCTCGAAGGCCGCCGGGTCGTGGTTCGCCATGGCGATGTCGAAGGCGGCGCCGTCGAGGTGTTTCGACCGGGTCGCGCCGCCGACGGCACGGTTGTGCTCGTGGCTGCGATAGGCGGAGCGGACGATCAACGGCTTGCCCAGCCGGTCGCGGAGCGCCTGCAGCTTGTCGAGGGCTGGTTCGTTGATCAGCAGTTTGCCGGTGCCCCGGCAGGCGATCTCGGCCGGGCTGAAATTCGGCCAGCGCCAGTCGTCCTCTGGCACCTCGCGCCAGTGGCCGAAAAACGTTGTGGTCATGGGGGTCCTCCAGAAACGAGAAAACCCGCCTCGAAGGGCGGGTTCGGTGGTCGAACAGGTCGAATGGCTTGGGCTACGGGCCCTTGCCGAAGACCTTCAGCTTGGTGGCGACGCCGGCGAGAAGCGCGAGCAGGATCGCGGTGGTCACCGCGCGGACGACGGTCTGCACGGCGGTGCGGCGGACGAGCCGGAGCAAATCCAGCATCGAGCGCAGGTCGCGAATATCGAGCGCCGCCTCGTCGCCTTCGAGCCCGACATTGGCGAGCGCGCGCTTGGTGCCCTCTTCGGCGGCGCGCGCCAAGATCGCCTCGAACTCGTGCTCCGGCAAACGGACGAAGCCGTCCTCGGGTCGTTGTGGGGCCATGGCGCACCTCCCTCAGCCGATCTTGGCGCCCCAGAAGGACGTCTGGTCGGCGGCGAAGTAGCCGTCCGCGGCACGGAAGTTGCCCTGCAGCTCGACGGTATCACCCGCGGTGAGCGAGACCATCGTCTGCAACCACAGCGCCGTCGCCTCGGAGACATGCGCGCCGCTGATCTCGCCGAACGAGCCGCGGATCTCGGTCGTGCCGTTCAGCACGAGCCGGCCGCTCATCCGCGCCGACGTGCTGGCGTTCACCTTGTAGAGCAGCGTCGCGCCGAAGAGGTAGGTGCCGTCCACTGGCGCCACAAAGCGGTTGTTCGCGGCGTCGAGAGCGCCTTGGTCGTTGTAGTCCGTGTTGTTGATGGCGATCTTCGTCCAGGCGCCTACGCCGACATAGTTGTCGTAGTTGGTATAGGCCTTGAAGCGGGGGAGCCGGGGCTGGTCGACGATGCCGTTCGCGTTGTCGACGCTGAGCCCGTCGAAGACGGTGCTGCCGTCGGCTGAAACCGCGAGGCGGAAGCGGTCGGAGCCGAAGAGGCCGACGAGCGCCTTGGTCACGAAGCCGGTCTGCAGCGTCAGCCCGAGATCGTCGCCCGCGGCCTCCTTGTTCATGGTGTAGAACAGGTCGCCCGTGCCGCCCTCGGCCAGGGTCTTCGCCGTCCAGAGCGCGGCGTTCAGCTTCGCCGAGAACGGGTTCGACACATCCGCCGTCATGCCGAGCCCGAGCAGCGCCATGTTTTGCAGCACGTCCGGGGTGGTCCCGATCCAGCCCGCGCCGTCAAAGACCAGCAGCAGGCCCTCGTCCTCGACCCACGCCCGCCAGCCCGCGCGAGGCGGCAAGCGCAGCCAGGAACCGTCGGTGAATAGCGCCACGTTCAGATCCCAGCCCGCCCAGTCGCCCGTCGCGCCCGAGCCGACGATGTAGCGGTCACCATCGGTCGGAGAACCGGGCGGCGCGGTCAGGTTTCGGTCGAGGACCGAGAGCTGGACGAGCCCGTCGAGGATCCGCAGCGCCTCGTTATGGGTGACGTGCTTCTGGGCCTGCGCTGCAAGGATGTAGGGCAGCAGGAGATGGGTCGTGGCGTCGGACATGGGCGGTCTCCAGAACGAAGAACGCCGCCTGCATGGCAGGCGGCGAACAGTGGCGCAGCGGTGGTACTGACGCGCTACCCGCGCTCGGGCGTCTTCCCCGGAATGGCCGACAGAACCGGGTCGGGCTTCGGCGCGTCCCACGTTGCTGTCATTGCGGCCCAGCGATCAATCTCGGCCCGGAAGGCCGGGTCGTCGATCCTCAGATGGAAGGTGTAGAGCCGATCCACGATCTCGCGCATCAGCGCGCGCATCTCGTCGTCGTCGATCCGCGAGACCTCGGACCACGGAATGCGGTTGCCGTCCGCGTCCACTACGATGACGTCGCTGCCGTCGCCTGTGCGCGAGGCAGGCACCTGACCCGCGTGGAGTGTCTCAAGCTGCGTGTTGCGCACGCAGGCCACGGCCATCACTCTGGCAAGCTGGGCTGCAATCCTGTCTTCGTCCTCGGGGCGCATGTCCCAAGCCTACGACGTAGATCGCGCGCCGTGCCAGAATTCATTGCGCTACCTCAGAAGCTCAGCGTTACAGCCTTGGGCGCACCCCGCCCGACAAGGGCGGAGAGCTGATGGATGCGGATGTCTAGCGTGTCGCCGGGCCCGAGCGGCCCGCCCCAGTCGGCGGTCTGCTGGGCTGAGATGTAGGTCGCGCTGGTAGTCGCGGTGCTCAGCACCCGCTTCACGGTCGCCCCATCGAGGACCTCGACCTCGTAGGTCTCCAGCTCCTCGGCCAGCGGCACTTCGAGCCCGCCCCAGCTGTCGGCAGCGAGTGCTCGGGACCGGCGTGTCCAGCGGATCGTCAGATCGCCAGGACTGCGCGGCTTGCGCCACGGCTGCTCGACATGGACGACCGAGAACGGCCGCAGCCCGACGCCCGCGGGCGTAAAGGCCTGCGCGACATAGGTCTCGTCGCTGACCGGACGGCTCGCGGGGCCGACGCGCCAGTTCCACGGGATCCCGAGATCGGCCTCGGCGATGGGCAGTGAGGCGAGGCTGTCCTCGAGCAACACCACCCGCGCGCCTGCCGGAGCCGGGTTGCCCATCGCGCCCTCGGTGCCGCGCTGACCGCGCAGCAAGCGGGTCAGCCGGTACCGGCCCTCGGCGATCAGTTCCGCCGCGCCCGCCTGCACGATCTCCCAGACGCCGGGCGCGTTCTCGATAGCCAGCGCGTTCGCCCCACCGAACAGCGTCAGGTCGGTGACGCTCTCCAGCGTGCCGGTCAGCAGATCGACCACCAGCGCATTGCCGTGGTCGAAGCGCGACGTCGGCCCCGCGAAGAAGTCCGAGACCAGCGCGCCAATCCGGGCGCGGCTGCCGAAAATGGTCAGCAACTCGAAGCCATCGGTCGAGGGGCTGCGGAACACCGCGATCTCCCCCGGCCAGGGAACCGCGTGCGCAGCGACCAGCGGCCGGTGCGCGGGCTGGTCCTCGGTCAGCTGCGGCAGGTCTATCAGCACCGCATCCGGCGCGCCGAACACGACCGCCCGCGTCAGCGAGGCCGCGCGGGGATCGCCGGGCGGCAGATCATAGGTCGCGCGATCCTGGCGAACGGCCTCGATGCCGCGCGCCTCGGCGTCGGCGATGGAGACCAGCCGCAGATCGACCAGCCGCCCGTCATGCTCCAGCCGGATCGCGTCGGCCGGATCGAGCGCGAGCCGTGAGGGCGGCAGACGGAACGCCGCCGTCTCGCGGCCCACCCACGCCTCCATCAGCGCGCGTCGGCAGCGGCGCTCGGCCTCCTCGGGCGGAACGGCCATCGGGAAGGACTCGGAGGCGATCCGGGTCGTGTCCACGGTGATGCGGCGCGCCTCGACGAGGGCCGCGTCGTAGTCCTCGTCGGCCCGCGCTACCTGCCATTTCAGGGCCTGCGGCAGTTCCGTCTCCTGGCCCCGCGTCAGTTCCAGCACGTCGCCCTCACGAGGGGCGACCAGATCGTCGGGTGCGAGGGTGGCGACGGAGGCCCGCCCGCGCATGACGAACCGGATCACCCCCTCGGTCTCCACCGCGTCGAAGCCGAAATGCCGCGACAGCGTGGTGATCGAGGCGCGCGGGCTTTCGAGCGCGGTGATGGCGTAGCCCTCGACCGCGCCCCAGAGGCCGGTGACGTCGATGCGATACTCGGGCAGCCCGGCGCGCAGGCAGAGGTGCCGCACGAGCGCGGCCAGCGACACCGCGCCGAGCCGCCCGGTCAGCCAGTGCCCGAGCCGCCAGTTCGCGCCGTCCGTCCAGACGTCGGTCAGCGCCGGGAAGAACGGATAGGGCCGCGCGTCCCAGGTCCAGGCGGCGCATTCGGGCACATGAACCATCCGGCCGCCGTAGACCGAGGACAGCGGGTTGTTCGCGGCATCGCCCCACCAGAGATACGTCGCCTCGAGATAGGCGCGCTGGATCGCGTCATCCCGCCAGCCCCGCGAGAAATGCGGCGTGAAGCTCTCCGACGACTTCGGGTCGAAGAAGACGTTTGGCTGGTTGGTGCCCCGGTCGATGGCGGGACAGCCGAGCTCGGTGAACCAGATGGGCTTGGACTGCGGAGCCCACGCCGTCGGTGTCGCGCTCTCGACCCCGCCCGGGCGGTTGTAATGCGGGGTCGACCACCAGGCGCGCAGATCCTTGTAGCGGAAGACCCATGGCTTGCTGGCGGCGCCATCGCTGATCGCGGTGCGGGCCTGCGCTGAGCGGTCTGCAGCGCTGGCGTAGAACCAGTCGAAGCCTTCCCCGCCCGCGATGTTCCCCTGCAGGTAGGCGCGGTCGTAGATCGCGGGCCAGCCCTCGGCCGCGTCGAGATGCTCGAAACCGTCGCGCCAGTCGGAGAGCGGCATGTAGTTGTCGATGCCGACGAAATCGATCTCGGGATCGGCCCAGAGCGGATCGAGGTGGAAGTACACGTCGCCCGAGCCGTCGCCCGGCTGGTGCCCGAAGTATTCCGACCAGTCGGCCGCATAGCCGATCCTGGTGCCGGACCCGAGAATCGACCGCACATCCGCGGACAGGTCCCGATAGGCCTGCACCGCCGGATAGGTGCTGGCGCCCGAGCGGATCGTGGTCAGCCCCGGCATCTCGGTCCCGATCAGGAACGCATCGACACCGCCCGCCGCCGCGCAGAGATGGGCGTAGTGCAGCACCATGCGGCGCAGGCCCCAGTCGCCGGGCGTGCCTGTCCACGAAACCGTCTGGCCGGAGACGCTGAAGCTGGCGGTTGTCGCCGCGCCGAACAGCGCCGCGACCTGGTTTGCCGCCGTCGCGGTCTTGTCCACGGTCCCTGCAAACCCCGCTGCAGGCGAACAGGTGATCCGGCCGCGCCAGGGGAACGCGGGCTGGCCGGTCTCGGCGGCGTTGTCGGAATACGGGTTCGGCAGGGTGTTGCCGGGCGGCACGTCCATCAGGATGAACGGATAGAAGGTGACCCGCAGCCCGCGGGCCTTCATCTCAAGGATCGCCTGCACCACCGCGAAGTCGGACGGCGTGCCGCCGTAGACGGGACGGTCCTCTGCATCCCGGCTGACCAAGAAGGCGCTGGCGCGGCTGACGCCGTTGACCGACCAGCTGACCGGCGTCGTCGACTTGGCCGACACCTCGACGCCCGGGCGCACCTTGCACGATCCCGCCCGCAGATCGTCGCCGAACCACGCCACCACGAGACTGACGCTTTCGACCGCCGGGGCCATCGCCTGCAGCCGGTCGAGCGCGACCACCATGTCGGTCGCGTCCGGCAGCGCGTTCAGGTTCTCCGCCTGCGTCGCGCCGCCATCGGTCTTGCGGATGGCCTGCGTGGCATAGGTGAACTCGCCCGAGGCGGGGATCATGGTGACGGCGCGGGTCAGCCCCTCGGCGGTGTCGGGGTCGGCCAGCGGCCGGAATACCTCGAAGGAAAGCTGCGGCAGGCGGTTGCCGTAGGTCGAGAGCGCCAGTTCCTCGAAGACCACATAGGCCGTGCCGCGATAGGCGGGCGTGTTCGCCGCGCCCATCTTCGCCGCGATGAACGGGTCGGCCGTCTGCGCCTCGTCGCCCGGATACCAGCGCCAGGTGACGCCGGAGAGGTCCATCGGCTTGCCGTCCGCCCAGATGCGGCCGATGCCGGTGATCGGGCCTTCGCAGAGCGCCACGGCGAAGCTGGCATAGTAGAGATACTCGGTGGTCTTGACCTTGCCGCCTCCGCCGCCCTTGCCGCCACCCTGCGTGGTGGTCTTCGTCTCTTCGCGGAAATCGGTCGCCCAGATGATGTTGCCGCCCATCCGCATGCGCCCATAGAGCCGCGGGATGACCACGCCTTCGGTGGCCGAGGTGATGCGCAGCGTGTCGAGCCGCGCGCCCTCGATGCGCTGCGTCGGCGCCAGCGACGAGATGATCCAGCTGTCGACGACCGAGCCGATGCTCGAGCCGATGAAGCCGCCGATGGTCGCGGCGCTGACACCGAGGATCGCGCCGCCTATCGAACCGCCAATGGCGGCGCCAGCGGCACCGAGAACGAGGGTGGCCATGGTCGGGTCTCAGCGTTGCGGGAACAGGAAGGCGAAGGCGATGCGCCGCCGCCAGGCATGCGTCAGCGGTTCCTCGATCACGCCGAGCCGCTCGTAGGCGTGGAGGACGCTGTCGGGCCCGGTCAGGATCCCGACATGCTTGGCGATGGCGCGGGGCTTCATGCGGAAGAGGACCAGCGCGCCGGGGCCTGCCTCGGCGGGCGACACCTCGTTCATCATGCGTCGTGCGCCCTCGGCCAGCACCTCGCGCGGGCCGGTCTCGCCCCAGTCGCGACTATAGGCCGGGATCGGGAACAGCTCGGGGCCGACGACCTCGCGCCAGACGCCGCGGGCGAGCCCGAGGCAATCGCAGCCGACGCCCCGAAGGCTGGCCTGGTCGTGGTAGGGCGTGCCGAGCCAGGAGCGTGCGATGGCGATGACGCGCTGGGGATCAGCGGCGTTCACAGCACCGACCCCTCGTGCCCGCCATCCTTCGTGGCGTAGCGCAGCACGGCATCCTGGCCGGGGATGTGTGGGAAACCCCTGAAGTTGACGGTGTTCGCGAACTTCGCCCCGCAGGTCTCCATGCGCTTGTCGCAGCCCGCTCGGATCGTGAAGCCGTCGTCCTCGGCGATCGCGCGCACCGGCGCTTCGAGCAGCGTCAGTACGGCGATGCCATCCGCGATGTCATGGCCCAGCACTTCGGTGCGCCGCCCGGCGTTCGCGCCGCTCGTCCAGTCCAGCGTGCCGAAGGTGAACCAGCCGGGGGCGAAGGCGCCGAGGCCCGAGGCGGTGAAGGCACGGTCCCGCAGGAGATCGATGACGGCGCCCGCACCCTTGAAAGCGGGATACTCGAGATCGACTCCGCAGCGCGCATCTCCGAGCGCGGCATCGCAGGTCGCCTGAAAGGTCCGCCCGACCGTCTGGCCGAGGACATGCGCGAGCGAGCGGACTTCGGCGACGAAGGCCAGCCGCCCGCGCCGGATCTGGCCGATGGCGCCCCGGCGCAGCAGCACGCGCTGTCCGGTATCCGCCCAGTTCACCCGCCAGACCTCGACCTCGGCGTTGTCCCAGCGGCCGTCGAGGATGTCGGTCTCGGTGATCCGGTCCGAGGTCAGCACGCCTTCCGCGTCCTGCGCATCGACCGACAGGTCGGAGCCCGAGCGGACCTCGCAGGCCGTGAGCCCGCTCTCGGGCTCGAAGTCGGTCCCGTCGAAGCTGAGCGTCCGGTCGTGGTCGGTAAAGCCGAAGGCGACACCGTCGGCCCGGGTGATCCGCCAGCACCAGGCGAGCGTCGTCGTGCCCTCGTCGAGATGGGATTGCAGGGCAGGATCCAAGTTCTTCATCGGCGCAGTTCCAGAAGCGGAATGGAGGTGATCGAGCCGAGCCGCTCGAGGTCGAGCGTCACGTCAAGCGCATCGGTGTCGAAGCGGACCGGCACGTCGAACTCGAAGCCCGCGGTGATCGCGACGCCTGCGCCCGGTGCCGCGCCAAAGCTGACGACACCTGTCGTGGTGTCGACCGACCAGCCGGAGGGTTGATCCACCCCGCCGAGGGCGATGCGCACGGTGCCCGCCACCGGCTTCGTGATCGACCGCGTCCACGACTGCGCCCCGGAGGCGTAGCGCTTCACCAGCTGGAAGGTGGTAGTCGCGCCGTCGCCGGTGCCGAGCGCCTGGTCCATTGGTCCCGTTGTCTCAGACGGCAGGCAGGACTTGTGGTCGCCCCAGTCCTTGAAGCGGAAGCCGTGCAGCCGTCCGTTGCGCGCCTCGAAGAAGGCGACCACGGTAGCGAGATCGTCAGCGCGGCGGATTCCGTAGGCGACGTCGTAGCGCCGACGGGAGTTCGCCCAGCTTGCGTTGCGCTCCTCGTCGCCCGAGGCGAGCTCGACGATCTGCGTGCGCCGCTCCGGCCCACCACGGGCGCCCCGGCTGATGTTGTCGGGGAACCGGACCTCGTGGAACGCCATCACATGCCCCTCCGCCCGAGCGAGACCGCACGGGCGATGTCGGCCGCGACCTGCGTGCGGGATTGCCGGAAGCTCTCGGCGTCGCGGGCCATGATGGTGACGTTGACGCCCCCACCCGCGCCGTAGCTCTGCGCCTCACTCCGCGACAGCACCCGCTCGCCGCGCTGCAGGATCGCGGGCACCTCGTCGTGGCGAAGTCCGGCCATGCCGCCGCCATGCATGCGCGGCGCGGCGGCAAAGGCCATGGCCGGGACCATGCGCGAGGGCCCCGCGGACCCCACCATCCCGCCCGCATGCAGGATGTTGGCGAAAATCCCGCCCGCGCCGGAGAAGACGCCGGAGAGCGCATTGGCGATCGGCCCGAGGATGAACCGCCGCGCCGCCAGCTGGGCGAGATCGGCCAGCAGCGAGGTGACGAGATCGCGGAAGTTCAGCTTGCCGGTCTTAACGAACTCGCCCACCGCGTTCTCGGCCGACTGGAAAGCACCGACGAGGCTCTGGCCGATGTCGCCGCCGATGTCGCGCGCCTTGTTGGCGTAATCCGACAGCGCCGCCGTGACCGCCTGCCACCCGGTGACGGCGGCTTCGGTCGCGGGCTCCGCCGCAGCAGCCGCCGTACCCGCGGCAGCGCCGGCGTCGGTTGCTGCCTGTCCAGCGCCGTCGAGCGCGGTCTCGAACCGCTCCGCTGCGGCCGTGGCCTCGGCCAGCGCATCGGCGCCATCCTCATCTGTGCCCCGGACCGCATCGCGCAGCGCCTGCCAGCTTTCCAGCGGGGCCCGCGCCCCTTCCGCCAGATCGCGCGCGGCGCCGCGATAGACGTTCGCGGACTCGAGCGCCCGATTTGCCGCCTCGGTCAGTCCGAGATCCGGCGCGATCAGCGGGTTGTCCTCGAAGGCCCGGTCGAACGCCGCCTGCGCTGCGGTGGTCGCTGCAGTCGCCGCGCCCTCGAAGCGGTTCTCGATCTCGCCGAGGTCGAGGTCCGGCACCAGCGAGATGCGCCGCTCCGACCCAAGGGCTTCCAGCCCCTGATTGATCCCGCCGATGAAGCCGTTGATGCGCGAGACCACGCCGTTCAGCATCGCCTCGACGCCGTCGACCAGGCTGTTGGCCGCCTGAAACGCCAGATCGCCGATGGCAGCGGGCAGCAGGCCCCAGATCGCCTTGATCGCCTCGTAGGCGCCCTCGAACGTGTTCGCCGCCGTGTTGCCGAAGCTCACCACGCTCTCGATGGCGCTCTGCATGCCCGAGGCGGCATCGGCCTTCAGGTCGAAGAACATCGCCGTTGCCGCAGCGCCCGCCGCAGCCGCACCCATCCTGATCCGCTCCCAGACCTCGACGGCAAGATCCTTCAGGAGCGACATCGCCTCGCCGAAGCCGCCCGCACCGGACACGAGGCGGGTGAACTGGTAGACGAGTTCGCCCGCGCCGACGATCAGCGCGCCGATGCCGGTCCGGATCAGCGCGCCGCGCAGGACGACGAGTGCGGTGGCGAGACCGCGCACGGAGAGCGCGGCAGCGGCCATGCCGGCGACCCAGCGTCCCGCGAGGAAGGCCGCGAAGGTCGCGGCATAGGTGGTCAGGCGGCCGATGTTGTCGAAGAGGCCGCGGATCGCGATGCCGAGCGGTCCGGTGCGGCTCGCCATCGCCGCCATGGCGTCGGCGACGGCTTCCAGCGCCGGAGCCGCGGCGACCGCCAGCTGGTTGGACAGCCCGCGCCAGATCAGCCCGAGCCGGGAGATCGCATCGTTTGTCCGCTCGATCTGGTCGGCATCCTGCTCCGAGACGACAACGCCGAAGGCAATCACGTCCTCGGTCGCCTGGCGCAGAGTGGCGGTGTCGATCCGCGACATGGCGATGGAGCCTTCCTCGCCGAAGAGCTGGCCCGCGACGGCGGCGCGCTCGGCGGCGGGCACGAAGCTCTCGATGGCCGCGTTGATCGCGCCGACACGCTGGTCCAGCGGTAGGGAGATCAGCTCGTTGGCCGAGAGCCCCAGCCGGTCGAGCGCGTCGGTGGCGGGACCGGTCCCGGCAGCCGCCTGGCTGAGACGGCGCGTCAGATCCTTGGTGGCCTGCTCGATGCCGGACATCGACACGCCCGCCAGTTCGCGCGCCCGCTCGAGCGTCTGGATCGATGCGACCGTGGTGCCGAGGGACTGCGCGAGTTTCGCCTGCGCATCCACCGTCTGCAGGCCGGAGCGAACCATCGCCACGCCCGCGGCAGCAGCAGCGGCCACGGCGGCGGCCGCCGCAACCCGCACCCGCCGCGAGAAAGCCGCGAGCCGGGCGTTGGCCGCCTCCATCTCGCGGCTGAGCCGTCCGAAGCCGCGCGACCCAGCCTCACCGACACCTTCCAGCTCGGCGCGCACCTGCCGTCCGCCCACCGCAGCGAGGCGGACGCTGACGCGTTTCTCGGCCATCGGTCAGACTCCTTGCTTTTGCCGTATCGCCGTCTTACGTTTACGCCATCGATCAAATGAAGGTATGAACATGGCCGAGACCGCGACCCTGTCTTCGAAGTTCCAGATCTCGATCCCCAAGGCGATCCGGGCCGCCCAGCACTGGGAGGCGGGCCTGACCTTTGCCTTCATCCCGAAAGGCACGGGCGTCCTGCTGGTGCCGGTGCCCAAGCGGGAGGCGCTGAAGGGGCTCGCGCGCGGCGCGTCCGCCACCGATTATCGCGACCGGACGGACCGGTTCTGATGATCCTCGTCGACACGTCGGCGTGGATCGAGTGGCTCATCGGCTCGCCGACCGGCGAGAAGCTGTCCGAACATCTGCCCGAACAGGGCGAATGGCTGGTCCCGACAATGGTCCAGCTCGAGTTGGCGAAATGGCTGACGCGCGAGGTCGGCGAGGACAAGGCGGATCAGGTCATCGCCTTCACGCAGGTCTGCCATGTGGTGCCGCTCGACACCGAGATCGCGCTGGCGGCGGCGGAGTCGTGCCGGGAGCACAAGCTCGCCACCGCCGACGCGATCATCTTCGCAACCGCCCGCGCACAGGGCGCGATGCTCCTGACCTGCGACGCACATTTCGAGGGACTGCCCGGCGTCACGCTTATCGAGAAGATCAAGGCCTGACCCCCGGGCCACCATTCGCGCTCAGCTCCTCGTTCAGCTTCCGCACCATCACCGCCTCGATCACGGGCACCAGTTCGGCCACGGCCAGCGGCGGGATCCCGAGCGCGTCACCGAGCGCCAGCGCCGCCGACATGTCCCAGCCGATCACGGCGCCGGGCAGGCCACGCAACTGGCCGCCGAGACGGCCGACCAGATCCCAGACCTGCCAGCCTTCATGCGTCAGGGGCCGGTTCAGCCGTGCCGGGCAGTCCGGGCAAGCTTGCGCACAGGCTTCGCAGTATCGCTCGCCCCCGCCGAAGGACCATTCGGCGAGAGCGCGGAGGCGTTTTTTTCCTGTTCCAGCAGCAGGCCCTTGGAGACGTAGGTCAACTGAAACGCCTCGAAGATCGGCCAGACGTCGAGCAGCGCGTCGATGGCCTCCGGGCTCGGATCGATGGGGTTGCCGTCGGCGTCGCCGATGCCCTCCCAGGCCAGCACCGCCCGCCGCGCCAGCGCCTTGGCAAAGGCGACCGCGCGCTCCTCTTCGGACGCCGCCTCGGGCACCGCGTCCACGGCCGGGTCGCTCCGCGTAGCCACCATCAGCGCCGTGGTCAGCGGGCGCAGCTGCACCCGCACGCCGGGCGCGAGGTCATGCCAGTGTGGCGCGTTGGTCAGGTCGAGCGTCAGCATCAGTAGTATCCGTTTTGATCAAGGGTTGATTTCGGCCCATTTCCGGTCGTCCCGGATCAGGGCGTTGGCGAGGACGATGAG
>NZ_QNVX01000020.1:0-48708 GCF_003314725.1 Rhodovulum sp. BSW8 | reverse complement strand
TGGAAGAGAAGCTCCGCTTCGCCATCCGCGAAGGCGGCCGCACCGTCGGCGCCGGCGTCGTCTCCAAGATCATCAAGTAACGAAAAGGCCCGGGCGGGTCCGTCGGACCCGCCCTTCAGCCTGAGGGCACAAAAACATGCAAAGTCAGAATATCCGCATTCGGCTGAAGGCCTTCGACTACCGCGTTCTGGATGCCAGCACGCAGGAGATCGTGAATACCGCCAAGCGGACCGGCGCCCAGGTGCGCGGGCCTATTCCGCTGCCGAACAAGATCGAGAAATTCACGGTTCTTCGTGGTCCCCACATCGACAAGAAGTCCCGCGATCAATGGGAAATCCGCACGCACAAGCGGCTTCTCGACATTATCGACCCGACCCCCCAGACCGTGGACGCGCTGATGAAGCTCGACCTGGCTGCCGGTGTCGACGTCGAAATCAAGGTTTGAGGAGGGCACCCGAGATGCGCTCTGGAGTTATCGCAAAGAAGCTGGGCATGACCCGGCTGTTCATGGACGACGGCCGTCAGGTGCCGGTGACGGTCCTGCAGCTTGACGGCTGCCAGGTCGTGGCCCAGCGGACTGTCGAAACCGACGGCTACACCGCGGTCCAGCTGGGCGCGGGCTCGGCCAAGGCCAAGCGCGTGTCGGCCCCGATGCGCGGCCACTTCGCCAAGGCCAGCGTGGCGCCCAAGCGGAAGCTCGCGGAATTCCGCGTGGCCCCCGAGAACCTGATCGGCGTCGGTGAGGAAATCACCGCCGACCACTATTTCGAAGGCCAGTTCGTCGATGTCAGCGGCACGTCGATCGGTAAAGGCTTTGCCGGTGTCATGAAGCGGCACAATTTCGGCGGCCTGCGCGCCTCGCACGGCGTGTCGGTCAGCCACCGCTCGCACGGCTCGACCGGTCAATGTCAGGACCCGGGCCGCGTGTTCAAGGGCAAGAAGATGGCCGGTCACCTGGGCTCGGCCCGCGTCACCACGCAGAACCTGCAGGTGGTGAAGACCGACGCCGATCGTGGCCTGATCATGATCAAGGGTGCCGTCCCCGGCGCCAAGGGCGGCTGGGTGACCATCAAGGACGCGGTCAAGAAACCGACCCCGGACAACCTGGTCCTGCCGGCGGCTCTGAAGTCGGCCACGGCCGAGGCGCCCGCTGCCGAAGCGACCGCCGAAGGAGGCGAAGAATGAAACTCGACGTGATCAAACTGGACGGCGCCAAGGCCGGCACCGTCGATCTCGGCGACGAGATCTTCGGCCTCGAGCCGCGCACCGACATCCTGCACCGCGTGGTGCGCTGGCAGCGCGCCCGCGCGCAGGCCGGCACCCACAAGGTCAAGACCCGGTCCGAGACCAGCTACTCGACCAAGAAGATCTATCGCCAGAAAGGCACCGGCGGCGCGCGTCACGGTGACCGGAACGCGCCGATCTTCCGCAAGGGTGGTGTCTACAAGGGCCCGACCCCGCGCAGCCATGCCCACGACTTGCCGAAGAAATTCCGCAAGCTGGGCCTCAAGCACGCGCTCAGCGCCAAGCTGAAGGCGGGCGAACTGATCGTTCTGGAATCGGCCGAGATGGCCGCGCCCAAGACCTCGGAACTGGCCAAATCGGTCAAGAACCTGGGCTGGAAGCGCGTGCTGATCATCGACGGTGCCGAGGTGAACGAGAACTTCGCCATGGCGGCCCGCAACATCGAGGGTCTCGATGTGCTGCCGTCGATGGGCGCCAACGTCTATGACATCCTTCGCCGTGACACCCTCGTGCTCACCAAGGCGGGTGTCGAAGCCCTGGAGGCTCGACTGAAATGAGCGTGAAGCCCGAACATTACGACGTGATCCGCAAGCCGATCATCACCGAGAAAGCGACGATGGCCTCCGAGGCCAATGCCGTGGTCTTCGAGGTGGCGATGGACGCGAACAAGCCCGAGATCAAGGAAGCGGTGGAGAACCTCTTCGGCGTCAAGGTGAAGGCGGTCAACACCACCATCACCAAGGGCAAGGTCAAGCGGTTCAAGGGCATTCTCGGCCGCCGCAAGAACGTCAAGAAGGCCTATGTGACCCTCGAAGAGGGCAACACTATCGACGTGACCACCGGTCTCTGATAGAACGCCGCGAATCTTCGGCCCCGGCTCGACCGGGGCCGGATTTTTTCGACCAAGGCGGGGTTTTCGGACCCCTGACGACAACCGGACCAATCAGGTCCGAAGCTGACGGAAGACAGAAAGCATGGCACTCAAGTCGTACAAGCCGACGACGCCGGGCCAGCGTGGGCTGGTTCTGATCGACCGTTCCGAGCTTTGGAAAGGGCGCCCGGTCAAGACCCTCACCGAGGGCCTGACCAAATCGGGCGGCCGGAACAATGCCGGGCGGATCACGGCACGCCGCCGGGGCGGCGGGGCGAAACGCCTCTACCGCATCGTTGATTTCAAGCGGACCAAGTTCGATGTGGTCGGCACCGTTGAACGGATCGAATACGACCCGAACCGGACCGCCTTCATCGCCCTGATCCGCTACGAGGATGGCGAACAGGCCTACATCCTGGCGCCGCAGCGCCTGGGCGTCGGCGACAAGGTCGTCGCCTCGAAGAAGGCCGACGTGAAGCCCGGCAACGCGATGCCGTTCACCGGCATGCCGATCGGCACGATCGTTCACAACGTCGAACTGAAGCCCGGCAAGGGCGGCCAGATCGCGCGCGCCGCGGGCACCTATGCCCAGTTCGTCGGCCGTGACGGCGGTTATGCGCAGATCCGGCTGTCGTCGGGCGAGCTGCGCCTGGTCCGACAGGAATGCATGGCGACCGTTGGCGCGGTGTCGAACCCCGACAACTCGAACCAGAACCTCGGTAAAGCCGGCCGCAACCGCCATCTGGGCAAACGCCCGTCGGTCCGCGGCGTCGTGATGAACCCGATCGACCACCCCCATGGCGGCGGTGAAGGCCGGACTTCGGGCGGCCGCCACCCGGTGACCCCCTGGGGCAAGCCGACCAAAGGCGCCAAGACGCGCCGCAACAAGGCGACCGACAAGTACATCCTCCGGTCCCGTCACGCGCGCAAGAAGGGTCGCTAAGCCATGTCTCGTTCTGTCTGGAAAGGCCCCTTCGTCGACTCTTATGTCCTCAAGAAGGCCGAGAAAGCCCGCGAGTCGAGCCGCAACGAGATCATCAAGATCTGGTCGCGCCGCTCGACCATCCTGCCCCAGTTCGTGGGGCTCACCTTTGGCGTCTACAACGGCCACAAGCATATTCCCGTGCTGGTGACCGAAGAGATGATCGGCCAGAAGTTCGGTGAATATTCGCCGACCCGGACCTATTACGGTCACGCGGCCGACAAGAAAGCGAAGAAGAGGTAAGCGTCATGGGCAAGGCAAAGAACCCCCGCCGCGTGGCCGAGAATGAAGCGATGGCCAAGACGCGCATGCTTCGCACCTCTCCGCAGAAGCTGAACCTGGTCGCTGCGATGATCCGCGGCAAGAAGGTCGACCGTGCGCTCGCCGATCTGACCTTCTCGAAGAAGCGGATCGCCGAAGACGTGAAGAAATGCCTTCAGTCCGCGATCGCCAACGCCGAGAACAACCACAACCTCGACGTCGACGAACTGATCGTGGCCGAGGCCTATGTGGGCAAGAACCTGACGCTGAAGCGCGGGCAGCCGCGCGCCCGTGGCCGGTTCGGCAAGATCATCAAGCCGTTCTCGGAACTCACCATCAAGGTCCGCCAGGTCGAGGAGCAAGCCTAATGGGTCACAAGGTCAATCCGATCGGCATGCGCCTCCAGGTCAACCGGACCTGGGACAGCCGCTGGTACGCCGACACCAAGGATTACGGCGATCTTCTTCTGGAAGACGTCAAGATGCGCGAGTTCATCAAGGACGAGTGCAAGCAGGCCGGCGTCAGCCGCATCATCATCGAGCGTCCGCACAAGAAATGCCGGGTGACGATCCACACGGCGCGTCCGGGCGTGATCATCGGCAAGAAAGGCGCGGATATCGAGACGCTGCGCAAGAAGCTTGCCAACATGACCAAGAGCGAGCTGCACCTGAACATCGTCGAGGTCCGCAAGCCCGAGCTTGACGGTCAGCTGGTGGCGGAATCGATCGCCCAGCAGCTGGAACGCCGGGTCAGCTTCCGCCGCGCGATGAAACGGTCGGTGCAGAACGCCATGCGCATGGGTGCGCTGGGTATCCGGGTCAACGTGTCGGGCCGCCTCGGCGGTGCCGAGATCGCCCGGACGGAATGGTATCGCGAAGGCCGGGTGCCGCTGCACACGCTGCGCGCCGACATCGACTATGCCACCGCCGAAGCCACGACGCCCTACGGCATCATCGGCATCAAGGTCTGGATCTTCAAAGGCGAGATCATGGAGCACGATCCCAGTGCCCGCGACCGTCGTCAGGCAGAGCTCCAGGAGGGCGGGAGCGGCCCGTCCCGTCCGCGCCGCTGAGCCCTGAAGGAGAACAGAGATGCTGCAACCCAAGCGCACGAAATTCCGCAAGATGCACAAGGGCCGGATTCACGGCCAGGCTAAAGGCGGATTCGAGCTCAACTTCGGCCATTTCGGCCTGAAGGCGACCGAGCCCGAGCGAGTGACCGCGCGTCAGATCGAGGCTGCCCGCCGCGCCCTGACCCGCCACATGAAACGTCAGGGCCGGGTCTGGATCCGGATCTTCCCCGACACCCCCGTCTCGTCGAAACCGACCGAGGTCCGGATGGGTAAAGGGAAGGGCTCCGTCGATTTCTGGGCCGCGAAGATCAAGCCGGGCCGGATCATGTTCGAGATCGACGGTGTCAACGAGGCCATCGCCCGCGAGGCGCTGCGTCTTGCGGCCATGAAGCTGCCGATCAAGACCCGGATCGTCGAACGCGAAGACTGGTAATTCCGGTCGCCTGAAATCACGAGGGGCCCCCGCGCCAAGGCGGGGGCCTTTCCTTTCCGGTGGTTCCCGAGGCGCGGCCCGGACGGGCGGATGCGATCGGGGCTTGCTTTATTCGGGTTAGGGGCTTATGCGGGCCTCTCATCCGCGAACCTCCATCGGAATCAGGGTGACCCTCGCGAGAGGCTTGGGGCCCTCCGTTGATGTTGAAAGGACCAAAAAGGCGATGAACGCCCAGGAACTGCGAGACAAGACGCCCGACCAGCTGCGCGATGCGCTGGCGAGCCTGAAGAAAGAGGCCTTCAACCTGCGCTTTCAGCAGGCCACGAGCGCGCTCGAGAACACCGCCCGCATCCGCGAAGTCCGCCGCGACGTCGCCCGCGTGAAGACGGTGCTGAACGAAAAAGCCGCCAAGGCGTCGGAATAAGGGGAGCCTGACAGATGCCCAAACGTATCCTGCAAGGCACCGTGACCAGCGATCTGAACGATCAGACCGTCACCGTCCTGGTCGAACGCCGCTTCACGCACCCCGTGCTGAAAAAGACCATCCGTAAGTCCAAGAAATACCGGGCTCACGACGAGAACAACACCTTCAAGGTGGGCGACACGGTCCGCATTCAGGAATGCGCGCCGAAGTCGAAGACGAAACGCTGGGAGGTGGTGGCGCAGGTCTGACCTGTACCGCCTTCCGGTTTGAGCGAAACCCTGGGACCAGTTCCCAAAGGTCGGGAGAAACCAAATGATCCAGATGCAGACCAATCTGGATGTCGCTGACAACTCCGGCGCACGCCGGGTGCAGTGCATCAAGGTCCTCGGTGGGTCCAAGCGGAAATACGCTTCTGTCGGCGACATCATCGTCGTTTCCGTCAAGGAAGCCATTCCGCGCGGCCGCGTCAAGAAAGGCGATGTCCGCAAGGCTGTCGTCGTGCGCACGGCCAAGGAAGTCCGCCGCGAGGACGGCACCGCGATCCGCTTCGATCGCAACGCCGCCGTGATCCTCAACAACAACAACGAACCTGTCGGCACCCGGATCTTCGGGCCCGTCGTGCGCGAGCTGCGCGCGAAGAACTTCATGAAGATCATCTCGCTGGCTCCGGAGGTGCTCTGATGGCTGCCAAGCTTAAGAAGGGCGACAAGGTCGTCCTGCTCGCCGGCAAGGACAAGGGTCGTGAAGGCACCATCCTGTCGGTCGACCCCAAGGCCGGCAAGGCCGTGGTCGAGGGCCTGAACATGGCGGTCCGCCACCAGCGCCAGACCCAGACGAGCCAGGGCGGCCGCATGCCGAAAGCCATGCCGATCGACCTGTCGAACCTCGCCATGGTCGACCCCAAAGAGGGCGGCCCGACCCGCGTCGGCTTCCGCGTGGAAGACGGCAAGAAGGTTCGTTTTGCCAAGAAATCGGGGGAAGTGATCGATGCTTGATGCTGCCACCTACACCCCGCGCCTCAAGGCGCTCTACCGGGAAACCATCCGGGGCGCTCTGAAGGAAGAGTTCGCCTACAAGAACGACATGATGATCCCGCGGCTCGACAAGATCGTGCTGAACATCGGCTGCGGCGCCGAAGCGGTGCGCGATTCCAAGAAGTCGAAATCCGCCCAGGAAGACCTCAGCCGGATCGCCGGTCAGAAAGCGGTCATCACCAAGGCCAAGAAATCGATCGCCGGCTTCCGGGTCCGTGAGGACATGCCGCTTGGGACCAAGGTCACGCTGCGCGGCGACCGGATGTACGAATTCCTCGACCGCCTCATCACCATCGCGATGCCCCGCGTTCGCGACTTCCGGGGTGTCTCCGGCAAGTCCTTCGATGGCCGCGGCAACTACGCGATGGGCCTGAAAGAGCACATCGTGTTCCCCGAGATCGAGTACGACAAGGTCGACGAGGTCTGGGGCATGGATATCGTCATTGCCACCACCGCGAGCACCGACGCGGAAGCGAAGGCGCTGTTGAAGCATTTCAACATGCCGTTCAACAGCTGATCGCGGGAGGGAGAACACCACATGGCTAAGAAATCTATGGTCGAGCGCGAACTCAAGCGCCAGCGCCTGGTGGAGAAATACGCCGCCAAACGCGCCAAGCTGAAAGAAATCGCGACCAACGAGGATCTTCCGATGGAAGAGCGGTTCAAGGCGCGCCTCAAGCTCGCCAAGCTGCCGCGCAATTCCTCGGCTACCCGGCTGCACAACCGCTGCCAGCTCACCGGGCGTCCGCACGCCTATTACCGCAAGTTGAAAATCTCGCGGATCATGCTGCGCGATCTGGGCTCGATGGGCCAGATCCCCGGCATGGTGAAGTCGAGCTGGTAAGGAGGGGAAGAGATGTCTGTGAACGATCCTCTCGGCGATATGCTGACCCGCATCCGCAACGCGCAGATGCGTGGCAAATCGACGGTGCGTACGCCCGCCTCCAAGCTTCGTGCCTGGGTGCTGGACGTGCTGAAAGACGAAGGCTACATCCGCGGCTACGAGGCGACGACCGGCAAGACCGGCCTGCCCGAGCTGGAAGTCAGCCTGAAATACTATGAAGGCCAGCCGGTCATTCGCGAAGTCAAGCGCGTCTCGACCCCCGGCCGGCGCGTCTACATGAGCGTGAAGGACCTGCCCTCGGTGCGCCAGGGTCTGGGTGTCTCGATCGTGTCGACGTCGAAGGGCGTGATGTCGGATGCGGCTGCGCGGTCGGCGAATGTCGGCGGCGAAGTGCTCTGCACGGTGTTCTAAGGAGGAAGGCAATGTCTCGTATTGGTAAGAAACCGGTCGAGCTGCCGTCGGGTGTTTCGGCATCCGTCTCCGGCCAGACCGTCGAAGTGAAGGGGCCCAAGGGCACCCGCAGCTTTACCGCGACCGACGATGTCACCATCGCGGTCGAGGAAAACGCCGTCAGCGTCACCCCGCGCGGCACGTCCAAGCGCGCCCGTCAGCAATGGGGCATGTCCCGGACGATGGTTCAGAACCTCGTCAAGGGCGTGACCGAGGGCTTCAAGCGCGAGCTTGAGATCCAGGGCGTCGGCTACCGGGCCGCGATGCAGGGCAACGTGCTCAAGCTGAACCTCGGCTACTCGCACGAAGTCAACTTCGAGGTTCCGCAGGGCATCACCGTGACCGCCCCGAAACCGACCGAGATCGTGGTGGAAGGCATCGACCAGCAACAGGTCGGCCAGGTCGCCGCGAACATCCGCGAGTGGCGCGGCCCCGAGCCCTACAAGGGCAAGGGCATCCGCTACAAGGGCGAGTTCATCTTCCGCAAGGAAGGCAAGAAGAAGTAAGGGCGCGACAGATGGCAAACAGCAAAAGACACCTGTTCCTGAAACGCCGCCTGCGCGTTCGGAACAAGCTTCGCAAGATGAATGCCGGGCGGCTTCGCCTGTCGGTTCATCGCAGCAACAAGAACATCAGCGTACAGCTGATCGACGACGTTCAGGGCGTGACCCTGGCCGCGGCGTCCTCGCTCGAGAAAGAGCTGGGCGTCATCGGCAAGAACAACGTCGAGGCGGCTGCCAAGGTGGGGTCGGCGATTGCCGAGCGCGCCAAGAAAGCCGGCGTCGAGGAATGCTACTTCGACCGCGGCGGCTTCCTCTTTCACGGCAGCGTCAAGGCCTTGGCCGACGCCGCGCGTGAAGGCGGCCTGAAGTTCTAAGGAGACGAGATATGGCAGAACGTGAGAACCGCCGGGACCGTCGCGATCGCGAGGAAACCCCGGAATTCGCCGATCGTCTCGTGGCGATCAACCGCGTGTCCAAGACCGTGAAGGGGGGCAAGCGCTTCGGCTTTGCCGCTCTCGTGGTGGTGGGCGACCAGAAAGGCCGCGTCGGCTTCGGCAAGGGCAAGGCCAAGGAAGTGCCGGAGGCGATCCGCAAGGCGACCGAGCAGGCCAAACGCAGCCTGATGCGCGTCCCGCTGCGCGAAGGCCGCACCCTGCACCATGACATCGAGGGCCGCCATGGCGCGGGCCGCGTCGTGATGCGCACCGCCCCGCAAGGGACCGGGATCATCGCCGGCGGTCCGATGCGCGCCGTGTTCGAGATGCTGGGCGTCCAGGACGTGGTCGCCAAGTCGATCGGTTCGCAAAACCCCTACAACATGATCCGCGCGACGCTGGACGGGCTTGCCCGCGAAAGCTCGCCGCGTCAGGTTGCGCAACGCCGTGGCAAGAAGGTCGCTGAAATCCTCAAGAAGGACGATGCGCCGGTTGCCGAAGCGGCCGAAGCGTAAGGAGATCCGAGCATGGCCAAGACCATCGTCGTCAAGCAGATCGGCTCGCCGATCCGCCGCCCCGACATCCAGCGCCGGACCCTGATCGGTCTGGGGCTGAACAAGATGCACAAGACCCGGGAACTGGAAGACACCCCCGCGATCCGCGGCATGGTCGCCAAGATCCCGCACCTGGTCGAGATCATCGAAGAACGCGGCTGATCGCCCGTTCGCAGATCTGAAAGGCGCTCCGGACATCCGGGGCGCCTTTTCCGTTTCGCGGGGACGCCCCGGCGCGGGCAGGGCAGCGCGGGGCAGGGCGGGGCGCCGGAAGCGGGCGCCCGCGAATCCCTTGCTTCGCGGCGGCTCTGCGTCTATACGCCCCCGGTGGCCCCGCAGGGCTGCACGAAACCAATCAAGAAACGCCGTGGCCGCCCAATTCGCTTCGGGGGCGCGTCCGGCAAAGGAGAAGCGACATGAAACTGCATGAACTGCGCGACAACGACGGCGCCGCCAAGAAAGCCAAACGGGTCGGCCGCGGCCCGGGCTCCGGCAAGGGCAAGACCGCCGGTCGCGGTATCAAGGGTCAGAAATCCCGCTCGGGCGTGGCGATCAACGGGTATGAGGGCGGTCAGATGCCGCTCTACCAACGTCTGCCCAAGCGCGGCTTCAACAAGCCGAACCGCAAGGCCTATGCGGTGGTGAACCTGGGCCTGATCCAGAAATTCGTCGACGCCGGCAAGCTCGATGGCTCGGCCGCGATCACCGAAGATGCGCTGATCGCCTCGGGTCTGGTGCGCCGCAAGCTCGATGGCGTCCGCGTGCTGGCGAAAGGCGAGGTGACTTCGAAGCTTTCGATCGAAGTCACCGGCGCGTCGAAAGCCGCCATCGAGGCGGTCGAGAAGGCCGGCGGGTCGCTCAAGGTCGCGACCGTTGCGGCCGAGGCCGCGTAAGGCTTCGAATTAAGGGATTGTGGGCGGCGTCCTCGCCGCTTAAATCTGCCCTAGTTTTCCAATGCGCCGCCGGAGCCGGAAGACGGTCCGGCGGCGCTGTCCTTGAAAGAGGCTCAGCATGGCATCAGCAGCAGAGCAAATGGCGGCGAACATGAGCTGGGGGGCCTTCGGCAAGGCCACCGAGCTTCGCCAGAGGATCCTGTTCACCCTGGGGCTTCTGATCGTCTACCGGCTTGGCACCTACATCCCCGTTCCCGGCATCGACGGGGCGGCGCTTCGCGACTTCATGGAGCGCGCCTCGACCGGGCTCGGCGGCATCCTGTCGATGTTCACCGGCGGCGCGCTGGGACGGATGGGGATCTTCGCTCTGGGGATCATGCCGTATATCTCGGCCTCGATCATCGTCCAGCTTCTGGCGGCGATGGTCCCGCAGCTCGAGGCGCTCAAGAAAGAGGGCGAACAGGGCCGCAAGAAGATCAACCAGTATACCCGCTACGGCACGGTGTTGCTGGCGGCCTTCCAGGCCTACGGTCTGGCGGTCAGCCTCGAGGCGGGCAATCTGGCGACCGATCCGGGCTGGTTCTTCCGGGCCTCGACGGTCATCACCATCGTTGGCGGCACCATGTTCCTGATGTGGCTGGGCGAACAGATCACCGCGCGGGGCGTCGGCAATGGCATCTCGCTGATCATCTTCGTCGGCATCATCGCCCAGGCTCCGGCGGCGCTGGCGCAGTTCCTCAGCCAGGGGCGGTCCGGCGCGATCCATCCGGGCGTGATCATCGGCGTTCTGGTGATGGTCGTCCTGGTGATCGCCTTCGTGGTCTTCATGGAACGCGCGCTGCGCAAGATCCATATCCAGTATCCGCGCCGTCAGGTCGGCATGAAGATGTATGACGGCGGGTCGAGCCACCTGCCGGTCAAGGTCAACCCGGCGGGCGTCATCCCGGCGATCTTCGCCTCGTCGCTGCTGCTGTTGCCCACGACCATCTCGACCTTCTCGGGCGCCCAGACCGGTCCGGTGATGTCGGTGATCCTGGCCTATTTCGGGCCCGGTCAGCCGCTGTACCTGCTGTTCTTCTCGGCCATGATCGTGTTCTTCACCTACTTCTACACGTTCAACGTTGCCTTCAAGACCGAGGACGTGGCCGACAACCTCAAGAACCAGAACGGCTTCATCCCCGGCATTCGGCCCGGCAAGCGAACCCAGGACTATCTGGACTATGTCGTGACCCGGGTTCTGGTTCTGGGCTCGGCCTATCTGGCGCTCGTGTGCCTCCTGCCCGAGATCCTGCGCTCGCAGCTGGCCATTCCGTTCTACTTCGGCGGTACGTCCGTCCTGATCGTGGTCTCGGTGACGATGGACACGATCCAACAGATCCAGTCCCACCTGCTGGCGCATCAGTACGAGGGGCTGATCGAGAAATCGCAACTCAGGCGCAAGCGCAAAGGCGCAAGAAAAGGGACAGCTCGCAGATGAACATCATCCTACTGGGCCCCCCCGGAGCCGGTAAGGGTACGCAAGCCCGCCGGCTCGTGGAGGAACGGGGCATGACCCAGCTTTCCACCGGTGACATGCTGCGCGAGGCGCGCAGCTCGGGCACCGAGATGGGACGGAAGGTGGCCGAGGTCATGGACCGCGGCGAACTGGTGACCGACGAGATCGTGATCGGCCTGATCGCCGAAAAGCTCGAGTCGGGCGCCGGGGGCGGGTTCATCTTCGACGGCTTTCCGCGGACGCTGGCCCAGGCCGATGCGCTTGGCGCGCTGCTGGACCGGATGGGGCAAAAGCTCGATGCGGTGATCGAGATGCGGGTCGATGACGAGGCGCTAGTCGCCCGGATCACCGCGCGGTCGACCTGCGGCAGCTGCGGCGAGGTCTACAACGACCTGACCAGGCCGATCCCGGCCGACGGCAAATGCACCAAATGCGGCGGCACCGAATTCAAGCGCCGGGCCGACGACAACGAGACCAGCCTGCGGCAGCGGCTGATGGAATACTACAAGAAGACCTCGCCGCTGATCGGCTATTACTATGCCAAGGGCGACCTGACCGGGGTCGACGGCCTGGCGGAGATCGACGAGGTCTCGGGCGCGATCAAGGCCATTCTGGACGCCTGATCCGGACGGTCCGCCCCGGCATGGCGGCGGGCCGTCACACCTGATCGGGCTTTCTGATCTGGGCGGCGAATTCGGGGATGCGGGGCTCGATGTAGGCATAGAACGCCTTGTTCCGTTCGCCCGGATCCTTGATGCCCTTGATCTGCTCGATGGCGGCGTTGAGCACGTTCACCACCTTCTTGCTGGTCTGGAACTTGGCGGCCAGCCCGCGCGACGGGTGCCAGCCGGTGACGACGCCTTCGAGCGTGGTGAACACCTCGAACAGCTTCCTGTCCTTGGGCGGTGCCCCGGTCGTGGGGTCGAAGGCGCTGTCGGGGCCGGTGACGGGCTCGATCCAGTCGGGCAGCTTTTCCTTGGGGGTCTTGACCAGCTGGTTCGACAGCCAGCTCTTGAAGGCGCGGTCCCAGGCCTTGGCGGCCTCCTTCTTGCGCTCTTCCTCGGTCTTGGTCGCGTCGGTTTTGTCGTAAAGACTGGCCAGGAGCTTGGGCGAGCCGTCCTTGAAGATCTTGCGGGCCTTGCTCATGTCCATGTTGAACTGCTGTGTCACCCGCTCGGGGGTCTGCTCCTTTTCCGGTCCGCTGCCATGGGTCGTCCGGATGCGCCCGCCCTCGGGGAAATAGACACTGCCGATGATGCCGTCCTTCAGGCTGCAGATCAGCGTCACCGCCTCGTTGCCGCCAAGCTCGTCCAGCGCCCATTTCGGGATGCCGGTTTCCTTCTTCCAGGCCGGCGTCTCGTTCGGGCCGTAGGTGGGCAGGAAGGGGCTCGACGAGGTGTCGACCTCGCGCTGCAGGGCCGGGCCGAGGGCGCGCAACCGCTGGACAGGGGCGCTGGTCTCGGCAAGGCCCCTGAGGGTGTCGAGCGGGGCGGTCGCCGACACGGGCGAGGGGGCGTGGCGCGGTGCGGTGGCGGCGGTCCTGGCGGGCACGCGCGGACGGGACCGTGTGTCAGAAGACTTCACGCGGATCCTCCTTTCTGGCAGGACATGCGAACGCTGCTGCCGCGGCCCGCGGGCGAGGGATACAACCGAAAGGATAGCGCTGCGGCGGCCGTCGGTCCATCGCGATGGTGGCCGGGGCGCGATGCGGCGAAAGGGCGGCAAATCCGCGAAATGGATCTTGACAGCTTATGAATGCCCTTGACGGGTCCGCAGAATCGCCCTACGCACGGCGTCTCGATAGAGAATCGACCAATTGCCGCAGGCGGGTGAAGCTGACCCGAAGCGGCGGTCCGATCAAGGCGGCCCGGAGGCGACAGGCTTTCGGGCCATAGTTGTGAAAAAAGGTTCTGGAGCGACGGAACCGCAACGAAAGGAATATTGCGCGTGGCACGTATTGCTGGCGTCAACATCCCCACCGGGAAACGGGTGCCGATCGCCCTGACCTACATCCATGGCATCGGTCCGACCACGGCCGACGCGATCTGCGAGGCCGTCGGCATCGACAAGACCCGCCGGGTCAACGAGCTGTCGGACGCCGAGGTGCTGTCGATCCGCGAACATATCGACGCCAACCTGACCGTCGAGGGCGACCTGCGCCGCGAAGTTCAGATGAACATCAAGCGCCTGATGGACCTCGGCTGCTATCGCGGCCTGCGTCACCGCCGCAACCTGCCGGTTCGCGGTCAGCGGACGCACACCAACGCCCGTACCCGCAAGGGGCCGGCGAAACCCATCGCCGGCAAGAAGAAATAAGGGAGGGCTCGAGATATGGCACGCGATAAAACCCGGGTCCGCCGCAAGGAACGCAAGAACATCGCCGCCGGTGTGGCGCATGTGAATTCGTCCTTCAACAACACCAAGATCCTGATCTCGGACGTTCAGGGCAACGCCATCGCCTGGTCGTCGGCCGGGACCATGGGCTTCAAGGGCTCGCGCAAGTCGACCCCCTATGCCGCCCAGATGGCTGCCGAGGATGCTGGCCGCAAGGCTCAGGAACATGGCGTCAAGACGCTCGAAGTCGAAGTGCAGGGCCCCGGTTCGGGCCGTGAAAGCGCGCTGCGCGCGCTGGCTGCCATCGGCTTCAACATCACGTCGATTCGCGACGTGACCCCGATCGCGCATAACGGCTGCCGTCCGCCGAAACGCCGCCGGGTCTGATTCCGTACCTTTCGCTCGGGCTGCGCGGCTTCCGCGTGGCCCGCGCCTGTCTTAATTGACCTCGGGCGTCTGCTGCTTCTGGACATGGGCTGCGGGCAGGAATTGAGGAGACACGCATGATCCACAAGAACTGGCAGGAACTCATCAAGCCGACCCAGCTCGAGATCAAGCCGGGTAACGATCCGGCGCGTCAGGCGACGGTCGTGGCCGAGCCGCTGGAACGCGGCTTCGGGCTGACGCTTGGCAACGCGCTGCGGCGGGTGCTGATGAGCTCGCTGCAGGGGGCGGCCATCACCTCCGTCCAGATTGACAACGTGCTGCATGAGTTCTCGTCGGTGGCCGGGGTCCGCGAGGATGTCACCGACATCGTGCTGAACCTCAAGGGCGTCGCTCTGCGGATGGATGTCGAGGGGCCGAAACGGCTGTCGATCTCGGCCAAGGGGCCGGGCGTCGTCACCGCCGGCGATATCTCGGAAAGCGCCGGGATCGAGGTCCTGAACCGCGACCACGTGGTCTGCCACCTCGATGACGGGGCCGACCTGTTCATGGAACTGACCGTGAACACCGGCAAGGGCTATGTCGCTGCCGACAAGAACCGGCCCGAAGACGCGCCGATCGGTTTGATCCCGATCGATGCGATCTATTCGCCGGTCAAGAAGGTCGCCTACGACGTCCAGCCGACCCGCGAGGGCCAGGTTCTGGACTATGACAAGCTGACCCTGAAGATCGAGACCGACGGGTCGGTCACGCCGGACGACGCCGTGGCTTTCGCCGCGCGCATCCTGCAGGACCAGCTGTCGATCTTCGTCAACTTCGACGAGCCGGAATCGGCCAGCCGCGAGTCGGACGATGACGGGCTCGAGTTCAACCCGCTTCTGCTGAAGAAGGTGGATGAACTGGAACTGTCGGTCCGCTCGGCGAACTGTCTGAAGAACGACAATATCGTCTATATCGGCGACCTCATTCAGAAGACCGAGGCCGAGATGCTGCGGACCCCGAACTTCGGCCGCAAGTCGCTGAACGAGATCAAGGAAGTGCTGTCCGGCATGGGCCTGCACCTTGGCATGGATGTCGAGGAATGGCCGCCGGAAAACATCGAGGAACTGGCGAAGAAATTCGAGGACCAGTTCTGAGGCGCCTCATTCGCGCCGGGCGGCAGGTTCGCCCGGCGTGCAAGACCCGGGCAATTCCGCCCCAAGGAGAGCGGCCCCAAACGCAGGACCGCCAGACAAAGCAAAAACATAGGAGTTTGAAATGCGTCACGCCCGCGGCTATCGCCGCCTCAACCGGACCCACGAACACCGCAAGGCGCTGTTCGCCAACATGGCCGGCTCGCTGATCGAGCACGAGCAGATCAAGACGACGCTGCCCAAGGCCAAGGAACTCAAGCGGATTGCCGACAAGCTGATCACGCTTGGCAAGCGCGGCGACCTGCATGCCCGCCGTCAGGCCGCGGCCCGTCTCAAGCAGGACGCCCATGTGGCGAAACTCTTCGAGGTGCTCGGCCCGCGCTATGCCGAACGCAATGGCGGCTATGTCCGCGTGCTGAAAGCTGGTTTCCGCTATGGCGACATGGCCCCGATGGCCATAGTCGAATTCGTGGACCGCGATCTCGACGCCAAGGGCTTTGCGGACCGCGCCCGGCTGGAAGCCGAAGAGACGGCCGAAGACTGAGCCCTTCCCGGCCCGCCGGGTCGGCCCGCCTCGCGCGGGCCCAGGCGGGCCGACACCGGCGCATCGGAAACGACGCACCGGAAGTGAAGCATCGGAAAAGCGACCGGGACTTCTTCGGGAAAGCCGGAAAACCCTGGAAAAACACGGGGCCCAGCCTTTCGGCAGGGCCCCTTCGTTTTCGTTCCCTTGGACCCACGCCCCCCCAGGCGCCATGATCTCAGGCCGCGTTACGGCGGCCCTTGGGTTCGCCCGGGCGCTCTTGCGCCGTCGGGCCAGCATTCTCGATGCGCGCAACCGCGTCATCGAGCAGGGATCGAAGCTGGGCATCCTCCACCTGTGCCGAGCCCGCATATTCCAGGATCTCGGTCCGAACGGGTGTCGGCAAGCGCATGACACGATTGAACAAACCAGGATGCATTGCCCGCACTGATTGCTCCGACAGACTCAAAAAAAACTACACGTAACCGACGCCAATTTACGGTTGACTGGCATCGAGGCAACTTGTCTAAAAAGCCATGTTCGAAAAGTCGGTGTTCGATCGGGAACTGCGGACCCTCGATGCGCTTGCGCCTCAGGGATACAATATCGGCTTGCATATCCGCTTTACATCCCCGTTGCTCGCATTCCAGACGTATGCGCCAGAGTGGCTGGCGCGTTATACCGAACATGGCTACCTCCTGCGCGACCCGTCGGTCGCCTGGGGCTTCTCAACCACCGGCGCGACACGGTGGAGCAATGACAACATTCCCGACCCGTTCGGCATTTTCGTCGATGCCGCGCGGTTCGGTCTCAAGTACGGCGTTACGATCTCCTGGGGGCCGATAACCTCCAGAACCATTGCGAGTGTGGCAAGAGCAGATCGGGAATTCGAGGATAGCGAGATCGCCCAGATCGAAGCCCTCGTGCGTCGTCTCCACGACATGACCGAGCCACCGCAAGAGCTTACCAAGGCTCAGATCGATGCGCTGAAATGCATTGCGGATGGCGATCGCCATGCAGCTGCGGCCTGCAAGCTGGGAATCTCCGAAAGTGCACTCAAGGCCAGACTGTCCTCTGCGCGACAGAGGCTGATGGCACGCACGACGGCCGAAGCGATTCAGCGCGCAAAAGACTACAGACTGCTTTGAACGCAGTCGCCCTCCGCACGGTTCTTACCCACCACCACCCTGCAGGAGGCACCTATGCAGACCACGACTCTCTCCTTTGAAAATCTCCACAACCATGGCGAGCTTTTTGCGAACATGCTTCGCGCACGGCGCGATCTGTTCATCGAACGCAACAAGTGGGACCTGCCCGAGGCCATGGGCATGGAATACGACCAGTACGACACCCCCGCCAGCCGCTGGGTCGTCGTGCATGACGATCTGGGCCAGGTTCTGGCCGGCAACCGGCTGACCCCCACCACGGCGCGCTGCGGGATCTATTCCTACATGATCCGCGATGCGCAGAAGGGGCTTCTGGACACGATCCCGTCGCATCTTCTTCACGACGAGGCTCCGGTCGGCGAAACCGTCTGGGAAAGCTCGCGCTGCTTCGTGACCCAGAAGGTGCCGCTGCATCTGCGCCGGCCGATCTACTTCAACCTGGTGCAGGAGCTGGCCCGCGCCGCCCGAAGCCTCGGCGCGACCCAGTGCCTGGCGCTTCTGAATGCCAACTGGCCGCTCTGGAACAAGCGCGTGGGCATCGACATGACCGCGATGGGGCCGGTGATGGAAATCGACGGGATCCGGAACCAGGTGATCTCGATGAACTTCGCCGCCAACCTTCACTAGACCCTCCGGACCGGTGAGGGGGCCGGGGCGCGCATCCGCAAGGGGCGCCCCGGCCCGACCCGGGTCCTGTCCCGGTCCCGGCGGCCGTTGAACTTATGCGCGTGGGGCCGCATATGATCGGCCATGCCGCCGATCCGGAGCCGTCCGATGACCCGATTTGTCACCTGTCTCTGTCTTGCCCTGACCGCCGCGCCCCTGTGGGCCGAGACCCGCGCGCCCGGCAGCCGCGCCGAGATCCAGTTGAGCTTTGCCCCGGTGGTGCGCGAGGCCGCCCCGGCGGTGGTCAACGTCTTCACCAGCCGCACGGTCGCCGACGTGCCGACGCCCTTCGCGGCCGATCCCTTCTTTTCCGATCTCTTCCGCAATTTCGGCCGCGCCCAGCCCCGGGTCGAGAACGCGCTGGGATCGGGGGTGATCGTGTCGCCCGACGGGATGGTCGTGTCGAACTACCATGTCGTGGGCCGCGCAGATCAGATCCGGGTCGTTCTGGCCGACCGCCGCGAATTCGACGCGCAGGTGCTGCTGGCCGATGAAGAGGCCGATCTGGCGGTCCTGCAACTGACCGGCGCCCGCGACCTGCCCTCGCTGCCCTTGCGCGATTCCGACGAGATCCAGGTCGGCGATCTGGTGCTGGCCATCGGCAACCCCTTCGGGATCGGTCAGACCGTCAGTTCGGGCATCGTCTCGGGGCTGGCGCGCTCGGGGCTCTCGATCGGCGGCGGGCGCGGCTATTTCATCCAGACCGATGCGGCGATCAACCCGGGCAATTCCGGGGGCGCGCTGGTCGACATGGCCGGGCGGCTCGTCGGCATCAATACCGCGATCCTGTCGCGTTCGGGCGGGTCGAACGGCATCGGCTTCGCGATTCCCGCCAATCTGGTCTCGCGCTTCATCGAGCAGGCCCAGACCGGCGCGCGCCGGTTCCAGCGGCCCTGGGCGGGGCTTTCCGGCCAGCCGGTCGATGCGGGCCTGGCCGAGGCGCTGGGGATGGACACGCCGCGCGGCGTCGTGCTGAGCGAGCTGCATCCCGAAAGCCCGTTCCGCGCGGCAGGGCTGGGCGTCGGCGATGTGGTGCTGACGCTGGGCGGCGATCCGGTCAACACCCCGCAAGAGATGCTGTTCCGCCTCTCGGCCGAGGGCGTGGGGCGCCAGATCGAGGTCAGCTATCTGCATCAGGGCGATGGGCGGCCCCGCACCGCCCGCGTCGATCTGATCGCCCCGCCCGAGACGCCGCCGCGCGACCCGCTGACGGTGCGCGGGCAAGGGGTGCTGGCGGGGCTGTCGGTCGTGAACCTCAATCCCGCCGTGCTGCAGGAAAACGGCCTGCCCTCGGGGCTTGCGGGCGTTCTGGTCACCGATCCCGGCTCGGTCGGCGGCCGCGTCGGGCTGGCGCCCGGCGACATCCTGCTGCAGATCAACGACCGCCCCGTCGCCACCACCGCGGATGTGGCGCGGGCCGCGCGCGAGGGCGGGCGCAGCTGGTATGTCGAATATCTTCGGGGCGGGCGGCGCAGCGTCTTGCGCTTCCGTGTCTGACGGGTTCGGCGTAGGCTCCGCCGATGGCTGACCTTTTCGACCAGACCCCCAAGACCGCGCCCGGCCGGACCGGCGCCGGGCCGCGCCCGCTGGCCGACCGGCTGCGGCCGCGACGGCTGGCCGAGGTAATCGGGCAGGACCATGTGTTGGGGCCCGAGGCGCCGCTGGGGGTGATGCTGGCCTCGGGCACGTTGTCGTCGCTGATCTTCTGGGGGCCGCCCGGCGTCGGCAAGACCACCATCGCCCGGCTGCTGGCGGACGAAACCGACCTGTCCTTCGTGCAGATCAGCGCGATCTTCTCGGGCGTGGCCGATCTGAAGAAGGTGTTCGAGGCGGCGCGGCTGCGACATGAGAACGGGCAGGGGACGCTTCTGTTCGTCGACGAGATCCACCGTTTCAACAAGGCCCAGCAGGACGGGTTTCTGCCGCATATGGAGGATGGAACGATCCTTCTGGTGGGGGCCACGACCGAAAACCCAAGCTTCGAGCTGAACGCGGCGCTGCTGTCCCGGGCGCAGGTGCTTGTGCTGGAACGGCTCGACCCCGCGCATCTGGAGCTGCTGGCGCAGCGCGCCGAGCACGAGCTTGGCCGCCCGCTGCCCCTGACCGGCGCGGCCCGGGACGAGCTGATCGCCATGGCCGACGGCGACGGGCGCGCGCTTCTGAACCTGATCGAGCAGGTCATGGCGTGGAAGGTGACGGGGCCTCTCGCGCCCGCCGATCTGGCGCGGCGGTTGCAGAAGCGGGCTGCGCAATACGACAAAAGCGGCGACGGCCATTACAACCTGATTTCCGCGCTGCACAAATCGGTGCGCGGATCGGACCCCGATGCCGCGCTTTACTGGCTGACCCGGATGCTGGAGGGCGGCGAAGACCCGCGCTTTCTGGCCCGCCGCATCACCCGCATGAGCATCGAGGATATCGGCCTTGCCGATCCGCAGGCCCAGACGATCTGCCTGGATGCCTGGTCGGTCTATGAACGGCTCGGCTCGCCCGAGGGCGAACTGGCGCTGGCGCAGGCGGTGATCTATCTCGCGCTCGCGCCGAAATCGAACGCGGGCTACAGCGCCTACAAGGCGGCGCGTCAGGCGGCGCAGAAGACGGGCTCGGAACCTCCGCCCAAGCATATCCTGAACGCGCCGACCCGGCTGATGAAGGACCAGGGCTATGGTGCGGGCTATCAGTACGACCACGATGCCGAGGATGGCTTTTCGGGCCAGAACTACTTTCCCGAAAGCATGCGGCGCGGCGTCTACTACACGCCCGTCGAACGCGGTTTCGAACGCGAGCTGAAACGGCGGCTGGACTATTTCTCAAAGCTGCGCGACCGGCGGCAGGACAGTTGACAAGCCCGCGCGGCGGCGCGATGGGAAGCCCATGACTGGCGCGACACTCCTGCAAGTCGCCCTCGGGGGCGCAATCGGCTCCGTTGGCCGCTATCTGTCCGGCGTGGCGATGACCTCGCTTCTGGGGCGCGGCTTTCCCTGGGGCACGATCTTCGTCAATATCCTTGGCTCGTTCCTGATGGGGGTGCTGATCGTGGTTCTGGCCAAAAAGGGCGGCACGCCCTACGCGCCCTTCTTCCAGATCGGCCTGCTGGGCGGGTTCACCACCTTCTCGTCCTTCTCGCTGGATGCGCTGACGCTTTACGAACGCGGCCAGGCCGAACTGGCGATGGCCTATGTGGCCGGGTCGCTGATCTTGTCGCTGGGGGCCATCGCGCTGGCCTTCTGGCTGATGCGGAGTGTTCTGGCATGAGCGGTGTGCAGACCCTGACCGTGGCCCCCGGCGATGGCGACCAGCGGCTCGACCGCTGGTTCCGGCGGCAGTTTCCCCATGTTTCGCAGGGGCGCATCGAAAAGCTCTGCCGCAAGGGCGAGATCCGGGTCGATGGCGGCCGGGTCAAGCCCGCCACCCGGCTCGAGGCGGGCCAGAAGGTGCGGGTGCCGCCGCTGCCCGATCCGGGCGAGGTCGAGGCCGCGCCCAAGCCCAAGGTCTCGGACGCCGATGCCGAGATGATCCGCAGCTGCGTGATCTTCCGCGACGCCCATATCATCGCGCTGAACAAGCCGCCGGGCCTGCCGGTGCAAGGCGGCAGCGGGCAGGCGCGCCATGTCGACGGCATGGGCGAGGCGCTGCGCTTCGGCTATGACGAGAACCCGCGCCTCGTGCACCGGCTCGACCGCGACACCTCGGGCGTGCTGATCCTCGCGCGGACCCGCGCCATCGCCAAGGACCTGACCGCCGCCTTCCGCGCCCGCGAGACCCGCAAGATCTACTGGGCCGTGGTGGCGGGCGTGCCGCATCCGCGGATGGGCACGATCCGCTTCGGGCTGGTCAAGGCGCCGGGGCACGGCTCGGGCGGCGAGGGCGAAAAGATGCTGTGCATCCATCCCGCCAAGGTCGACCAGACCGAGGGCGCCAAGCGCGCCACCTCGGATTACGCGGTGCTGTCGGCGCTGGGGACGCGGGCCAGCTGGTGCGCGCTTGTGCCGGTGACGGGGCGCACCCATCAGTTGCGCGCGCATATGGCCGAGATCGGGCATCCTATCGTCGGCGACGGCAAATATGGCGGCTCGGGGCAGGAAAACCTGGGCGAGGGCTGGGGCGCGCAGCTGGGCGGCGAGATCAGCCGCAAGCTGCATCTGCATGCCCGCCACCTGTCGCTGACCCATCCTGTGACCGGGGCGCATCTGAAACTGACCGCACCGCTGCCGCCGCATATGAAGCGCACCTGGGACATGCTCGGCTGGTCCGAGGCCGACGTGCCGACCGACCCGTTCGAGGATCTGGAATGACCGCGCGCCGCCTTGCCCTTTTCGATGTCGACGGCACCCTTGTCGACAGTCAGGCCCATATCGCCGGCGCGATGGCGGCGGCCTTTGCCGCCGAGGGCCTGCCGCTGCCCCCGCCGCACGAGGTGCTTGGCGTCGTCGGCCTGTCGCTGCCGCTGGCGCTGGCGGCGCTGGCCCCCGATGCGTCCGCCGAGCGGCTCGACCGCATGGTCGAGGCCTACCGGCAGCAGTTCTTCGCGCTCAGGGTCGGGCAGGCGGCCTCGCCGCTTTTCCCGGGCGCGCGCGAGGCGCTGGCCCTGCTGGCCGGTGTCGAGGGGCTGGAGCTGGGCATTGCCACCGGCAAGTCCCGGCGCGGGCTCGACGCGATCCTAAAGGCGCATGGGCTGGCCGGACAGTTCGCCACCCGGCAGGTGTCGGACGACCACCCCTCGAAGCCGCATCCCTCGATGGTGCTGGCCGCGCTGGCCGAGACCGGGGTCGCGCCCGACCGGGCGGTGATGATCGGCGACACCGAATTCGACATGGAAATGGGCCGCGCGGCCGGTGTTCGCACCCTGGCCGTGGCCTGGGGCTATCACCCGGCCGACCGTCTGGGGGCGGCGGACGCGGTGGTCGAGCGCTTTGCCGACCTGCCCGCGGCGGTGCTGGCGCTGGTGGGAGAGACGGCATGACCGAATGGGCGCTCAAACGGTTCTGGACCCAGGCGGGCATCGACGCGGCCGAAGGCGGCTTTGCGGTGCTGCTGGACGGGCGTCCGGTCAAGACCCCGGCCAAGATGCCGCTGGTGGTGCCGACCCGCGCCATGGCCGAGGCCATCGCGCTTGAATGGGACGCGCAGGACGATCAGGTTGCGCCGCTGAGCATGCCGGTCACCCGGGCCGCCAATGCCGCCATCGACAAGGTGCGTGTGCAGCGGGCAGAGGTGGCCGAGCTGATCGCCGCCTATGGCGAAAGCGATCTTCTGTGTCACCGCGCCGAGAATCCGCCCGCGCTGGCCCACCGTCAGGCGGCGGCATGGGACCCCTTGCTGGCCTGGGCGGCCGAGGCGCTGGGCGCGCCGCTGACCCCCACGGCGGGGGTGATTCCGATGCGTCAGCCCGCCGAGAGCCTGGCACGGCTCCGGGCCCGCGTCGCCGGTTTCGACCCGTTCGAGCTGACCGCGCTGCACGATCTGGTCGGGCTCTCGGGGTCGCTGGTGATCGGGCTGGCCGCCGCCGAGGCGGTCGAGACCCCCGAACGGTTGTGGGATCTGTCACGGATCGACGAGACCTGGCAGGAAGAGCAATGGGGCAGCGATGCCGAGGCCGCCGAGGTCGCGGCCGCCCGGCGGCGCGACTTCCTGCAGGCCCGGCATTTCCTCGATCTGTCCCGGGCATCGCGCTGATGCCGCCGGGGTGATCCCGGCTGCCTAAATACTGTGCAAGCCGCAATGGTCGCAGCCCTGCCCGCCGGGGAAAGCGGGGGGACCCCCTGTGCCCTTGACCTGATGGCGGTATTTTGCCCAAACTTGAGGCGCTGAGGGGCTGGGATCTCTCATAGCCACGCCCCTGCCCGCCGGGGGGGAAATATAAGCCGTCTGAACGGACGGATATTCAGGAAGAGGTAAACATGAAGAAATCCGTTATTCTTGGCGCGCTGACCGTAGCCGCCTGCGCCGCGGGTGCGGCGGGAGCGGCGACCCTCGACGACGTCAAGGCGCGCGGCAAGCTGAACTGCGGCACCAACACGGGCCTTGTCGGGTTCGCCGCGCCGGATGCCAACGGCGACTGGCAGGGCTTCGACGTGGCGGTGTGCCGCGCGGTGGCCGCCGCCGTGCTGGGGGATTCCTCGGCCGTCGAATTCGTGCCCACCACCGGCAAGACCCGCTTTACCGCCCTGGCCTCAGGCGAGATCGACATGCTGGTGCGCAACACCACCTGGACCTTCTCGCGCGATGTCGACCTCAAGTTCACCTTTGTCGGCGTGAACTATTATGACGGTCAGGGCTTCATGGTGCCGAAGGCGCTGGGCGTCAGCTCGGCCAAGGAACTCGACGGCGCCACCGTCTGCATCCAGACCGGCACCACGACCGAGCTGAACCTCGCGGACTTCTTCCGCGTGAACAACATCACCTACGAGCCGGTGCCGATCGAGACCAACGAACAGGCGCAGCAGCAATATCTGGCCGGCGCCTGCGACGTCTACACCACCGACGCCTCGGGGCTGGCCGCGACGCGCGCCACCTTCGAGGACCCGACCGCGCATGTGGTCCTGCCCGAGATCATCTCGAAAGAGCCGCTGGGTCCGCTGGTGCGCCATGGCGACGACGAATGGGCCGACATCGTCCGCTGGACGCTGAACGCGCTGATCGCCGCCGAGGAATACGGCGTGACCTCGGCCAATATCGACGAACTGGCGGCGGCGCCGACCACCAACCCGGAAATCAACCGTCTGCTCGGCACCGAGGGCACCCTTGGCGAAATGCTGGGCCTGCCGGCCGACTGGGCGGTGAAGGCGATCAAGGCGGGCGGCAACTACGGCGAGCTGTTCGAGAAATACATCGGTCAGAACACCCCCATCGGCCTGGCGCGCGGGCTGAACGCGCAGTGGACCGATGGCGGGCTGATGTACGCGCCGCCGTTCCGGTAAGACCAGACTTCGAAGGGCGCGGCACCAGACCGCGCCCTTCGCCTATCTGGACCAAGAACAAGAAAACCCCGGAGGGACGCGGCCGCAACGGTCCGCGCAGGATATCCTTTTGCCGGGAGGGAGCCACAGGGAGCGCCCGCATGACCAGCTATCCGGACGTACCGCGCGAGACGTTCCGTCTGCGCATGTTGATCTTCGATACCCGCTACCGATCGCTCACCATCCAGGTGGTCGCACTGATCGCCTTCATGCTGCTGGTGGCCTGGATCGTCAGCAACACCGTGCAGAACCTCGCCAATATGGGCAAGCCCATCGACTTCGGCTTTCTGACGGGGGCGGCGCAATACGACATCAACCAGACCCTGATCGAGTATACCAACCGCGACAGCCATCTCAGGGCCGCCTTCGTCGGGCTTCTCAACACGCTGCTGGTGGCGGTCCTTGGCTGCGCACTGGCCACGGTGCTTGGCGTTGTGATCGGCGTGCTGCGGCTGTCGCGCAACTGGCTCGTGGCGCGGCTGATGACCGTCTATGTCGAGATGTTCCGCAACGTGCCGGTGCTGCTGTGGATCGTGTTCTTCATGGCGATCCTGATCGAAAGCCTGCCGCCTCCCAACGCCTTCCGGGGCGAGGACGCCACCGCCTCGATGCTTCTGGGCGACAGCGTGGCGCTGACCAATCGCGGCGTCTACATCCCCGAGCCGCTGTTTTCGCGCAGCCTCGGCGATCTGCCGGTCTTCGGCGCTTTCAATATCAGTCTGGACCTGATCGCCATTCTCGCGGTGCTTGGGGCGGGGCTCTTCGTTTCCGCAAAGATCCGGGCGCGGGCGGATCGGGTCCAGAACGCCACCGGGCTGAGGCCCACCACCTGGTATCTGCGCCTCGGCGTGGTCGCCGTGCCGGTGCTGGTTATGCTGGTCGCACTGGGCTTTCACCTCGGCTATCCGGAACTCAAGGGCTTCAACTTCCGCGGCGGGGTCTACATGCGGAACTCGCTGATCGCGCTCTGGCTGGCGCTCAGCTTCTACACGGCCGCCTTCATCGCCGAAATCGTCCGGGGCGGCATCCTGGCCATCTCGAAGGGTCAGTCCGAGGCCGCGGCGGCGCTGGGGCTCCGGCCGAACCGGATCATGTCGCTGGTGATCCTGCCGCAGGCGCTCAGGGTCATCATCCCGCCGCTGATCTCGCAATACCTGAACCTGACCAAGAACTCGTCCCTGGCGATCGCGGTCGGCTACATGGACATCACCGGTACGCTGGGCGGCATCACCATGAACCAGACCGGGCGCGAGCTTGAATGCGTGCTGATGCTGATGCTGGTCTATCTTGCGATCTCGCTGGCGATCTCGATGGGGATGAACTGGTACAATACCCGGGTCAGGCTGGTGGAGCGGTAGGATGAGCGGAACCCATGCCCATAGCGCCGCCTTCGTCCGCGACGCGATGCTGCCCCAGGAACCGCCGCCGGCGACCTCGGTGGGCGCGCTCGGCTGGCTGCGGCAGAACCTCTTTTCGTCCTGGCTGAACGCCATCCTGACGGTGCTGTCGCTGGCCCTGATCGGCTACGTGCTGGCGGCGATCCTGCCCTGGATCTTCCAGTCCAGCTGGTCGGCCGGGTCGCTGGCCGAATGCCGCGACCAGATCAAGGCCGCCTACGGTCCCGAGGCCAGCGGCGCCTGCTGGGCAGTGATCCGCGAACGCTGGCTGCAGCTGATCTTCGGCTTCTACCCGTCCGAGCTGTACTGGAGGCCGATCCTTGGCTTCGCCCTGGCGCTGGCGGGGATGGCGCCGGTCCTGTTCATCGGCCTGCCGCGCAAGATGCTGTACCTGTCATTGGCGGCGCCGTTCGTCGTGCCCTGGCTTCTGTGGGGCGGCACCGTCTGGCTGCCGGTCTCGGTCGCGCTGGGCTTCGTTCTGGGCTATGCGGCCCAGCGCATCGTCGCGCCGCTTGCGGGCGGCCTCCTCGGGGCGGTTGTGGCGGGACTGCTGCCGGTCCTGTGGTGGCTTCTGCTGGCGGGGCCCTTCGCGACCCTGCTGCACCAGATCGGGCCGCTCGGGATCGAGCCCGTGAGCAGCCGCAACTTCGGCGGCTTCATGCTGTCGATCACCATCGGGCTGACCGCCATCGCCCTGTCGCTGCCCATCGGCGTCCTGCTGGCGCTGGGGCGGCAGTCCGACCTCTTCATCCTGCGCGCGATCTGCGTGGGCTTCATCGAGCTGATCCGCGGCGTGCCGCTGATCACCCTGCTGTTCGTGGCGTCGCTGCTGCTGAACTACTTCATGCCGCCGGGGACCAATTTCGACATCATCCTCCGGGTCATCATCATGGTAACGCTGTTTGCCTCGGCCTATATGGCCGAAGTGATCCGCGGCGGGCTGGCGGCGCTGCCCAAGGGCCAGTACGAGGCGGCCGACGCGCTGGGGCTCGACTACTGGAAGGCGCAGCGGCTGGTCGTCATGCCGCAGGCGCTGAAGATCTCGATCCCCGGGATCGTCTCGACCTTCATCGGCGTCTTCAAGGACACCACGCTGGTGTCGATCATCGGGCTGCTCGACCCGGTCGGCTTCTCGAACTCGATCCGGGCCGACGTCAACTGGAACGGCATCGTCTGGGAGCTTTACGGCTTCATCGCGCTGATGTTCTTCGTCTTCTGTTTTTCCATGTCCCGCTACTCGATGTATCTGGAGCGCAAGCTCCGGACCGAGCACCGCTGAGGAGGTCCATCCATGTCTGACACTGCCATCGACCGGTCCAGGCTGACCGTTTCGGACGAGGTCGCGATCCAGATCCTCGGCATGAACAAGTGGTACGGGGCGTTCCACGTCCTGCGCGACATCAACCTGACCATCAACAAGGGCGAACGGATCGTCGTTTGCGGCCCCTCGGGGTCGGGCAAGTCGACCCTGATCCGCTGCATCAACCGGCTGGAGGAACACCAGTCGGGCAAGATCATCGTCGACGGGATCGAATTGACCAATGACCTCAAGCATATCGATCAGGTCCGGTCCGAGGTCGGGATGGTGTTCCAGCACTTCAACCTGTTCCCGCATCTGACGATCCTGGAAAACTGCACCCTTGCCCCGATCTGGGTCCGGAAGGTGCCGAGGAAGGAAGCGGTGGAAACCGCCATGTACTACCTCGAGAAGGTCAAGATCCCGGAACAGGCGAACAAGTATCCCGGTCAGCTGTCGGGCGGCCAGCAACAGCGGGTCGCCATCGCGCGCTCGCTTTGCATGCGGCCCAACATCATGCTCTTCGACGAACCGACCTCGGCGCTCGATCCCGAGATGATCAAGGAGGTGCTCGACACCATGATCCAGCTGGCCGAAGAGGGAATGACGATGATCTGCGTCACCCACGAGATGGGCTTTGCCCGGCAGGTGGCGAACCGGGTGATCTTCATGGATCAGGGCCAGGTGGTCGAACAGAACGAACCCGAGGCCTTCTTCAACAACCCGCGCTCCGACCGGACCAAACTGTTCCTCAGCCAGATCCTCGGGCACTGATAGCCCGTCGATTGCGATTTTTCCGCGACTGGCGCCCGGGCCTGCCCGGGCGCCCTTGTCGTCTTTGGCGGGGGCGATGTCGGATTTCCCCCACTTTGGCGCGGCGAGTGCCGCGAAAGCCGGGTCACGCGCTGGCATGAATGCTGCTTCCCCAAGGGTGGAGACGCGCACACGGTTCGAACCAACCATCAGCCGTCCGGGCCTTCGGGTGCGGGCGGCCCCAGCCAAGGGATCTAGCGACATGGCGATCATCACCTTCTCCTCCCCCTTGATGCACAAGGACAAGGCCGTTTACGGCGTGGCGGGAGATACCAAGACCATCCTGGCTCTGGCCGAGGACAACCGGATTCCGATCCCCTTCGACTGCCGGGACGGAAATTGCGGCTCGTGCCTGATCGAGGTCACCTATGACAACCCCGACCAGAAGAAGGCGATCATGCTGACCGACAAGGAAAAGCAGAAGCTGAAGGATCTGGGCAAGCTGACCCAGGAGGAAATCGAGGATGCCGAAGTGCGGGACATGCCGCCGCGCTATCGCCTGGCCTGCCAGTTCATCGCCCGCGACGAGGATGTGACCGTGACCTTCAGCGGAACGCCCGGCGGCGCCGACTAGGCCGAAGACCGGCCCGCGGGCGCGACCGGCCGCGCCCGCGGGTCAGGGCATAAGCTGCTTGGGGGTGATGAAGTCGATCATCCGCCCGGTGCCGAACTCGATCTCGGTCCAGTCGGCGGCGTCGAAATCGGCGACCAGCGTGGCGCAGGTGGGAAAGCTGGCAAAGCGCTGTGCGTCGGGCGGGCCGTCCAGCAGCCGCGCCGCGAAATCGGCGATGCCGGGATTGTGGCCCAGCATCAGCACCGGCGAGGCCGCGCAATTGTTCAGGGCCTCCAGCATCCGTTCGGCAGGGGCGTGGTAAAGCCCGGGATCGCGCCGCATCACCGTCGATTCGCCCAGCACCGGCGCCATCCGGTCCCAGGTTTCCAGTGTGCGGCGGGCGGTCGAGCTGACCACTTCGGCGGGCACATGCCCGCGCTCGGCCAGCCATTGGCCGACCTTCGGCGCCGCCTCGCGGCCACGCGGGTTGAGCGGGCGGTCGTGATCGTCCTCGCTCGGGTCGTCCCAACTCGATTTCGCGTGTCGGACGAGGATCAGGCGCAAACTCATCGGCAGGCCGCTTTGCTTGTCGCGGGTCGGGCGCATCCTGTCACAGCTCTGCTCTCCCGGCCAGCGCGTTCGGCGTCAGGGACGCGGCGCGCGGATCAGCGACCCCGCCCCGTGATCGGTGAAAAGCTCCAGCAGGCAGGCATTGGGCGCGCGCCCGTCGAGGATCACCACCGCGCGCACACCGCCCTCGATGGCCGTCAATGCGGTTTCGGTCTTGGGGATCATCCCGCCCGCAATCACGCCCGAGGCGGTCATCTCGCGGATATGATCGGGGGTCAGTTCGGTCACCACATCGCCCGCCGCGTTCTTGACCCCGGCCACATCGGTCAACAGCAGCAGCCGGTCGGCCTTCAGCGCGGCGGCGATGGCGCCGGCCGCAGTGTCGCCGTTGATGTTGAAGGTCTCGCCCTCGCGCCCCGCGCCCAGCGGCGCCACGACCGGGATCATCCCGGCCTCGAACAACTGGCGCAGCACCAGCGGATTGACCTCGGACGGCGTGCCGACGAAGCCCAGGGCCGGGTCGGTCTGGTCGCAGACGATCAGCCCCGCATCCTTGCCCGACAGTCCGACCGCCTTGCCGCCCTGGTCGTTGATCGCCTGCACGATCCGCTTGTTGACGCGGCCCGACAGCACCATCTCGACCACCTCGACGGTGGCGGCATCGGTCACCCGCTTGCCCTTGACGAATTCGGACACGACACCGAGCTTGGCCAGCATCTCGTTGATCATCGGCCCGCCGCCATGCACCACCACCGGGTTCACGCCAACCTGGCGCATCAGCACCACGTCGCGGGCAAAGCTTTCCATCTCGGCGTCGTCGCCCATGGCGTGACCGCCGAACTTGATGACGACGATGGCGCCGGTATAGCGCTGAAGATAGGGCAGCGCCTCGGACAGGGTCCGGGCGGTGGCGATCCAGTCGCGATTCATGGCCGTCTGTTTTCTCATCCTGCGGGTCCGTCTGCTGAACTTCTGTTAGCGCCTGCGCGTCCGCAGGCCAAGGGCGATTGTCTTTTGGCGCACCGGGCTTACGTTCAGCACTCCGCAGAACGGGAAGGGTGCGATGGAACAGAGGGTAATGTTGCTGACCGGGGCGAGCCGGGGCATCGGGCATGCGACGGTCAAGCGCTTTTCGGCCGAAGGCTGGCGGGTCCTGACCTGTTCGCGGCATCCCTTCGACCCGCGCTGTCCCTGGCCCGGCGGGTCCGAGAACCATATCCAGATCGATCTGGCCGAGCCCGCCATGACCAAGCGCGCCATCGAGGTGGTGCGCGGCAAGCTGGCCGATGGCAAGCTGCACGCGCTGGTCAACAATGCCGGGATCTCGCCCAAGACCGAAGAGGGCGGGCGGCTGAACACGCTGGACACCGACATGCGGACCTGGGGGCAGGTCTTCAACGTGAACTTCTTCGCCTCGATCGTGCTGGCGCGCGGTCTGCAGGACGAACTGGCCGCCGCAAAGGGGGCCATCGTCAACGTGACCTCGATCGCGGGCAGCCGCGTGCATCCTTTCGCAGGCGCGGCCTATGCGACGTCCAAGGCCGCTCTGGCGGCGCTGACCCGCGAGATGGCGCATGATTTCGGTCCCCTGGGCGTCCGGGTGAACGCCATCGCGCCCGGCGAGGTCGAAACCTCGATCCTCAGCCCCGGCACCGAGAAGATCGTCGAGGGCCTGCCGCTGCGCCGTCTGGGTCAGCCCGAGGAAGTGGCGAGTGTCATCCATTTCCTCTGTTCGGAAGAGGCCAGCTACGTCACCGGGACCGAGATCGAGGTGAATGCCGGCCAGCACGTCTGAGCCGGCCGCAAGGCGGGCATGACAAGACGGGCATAAACAGGATGGGCCATGAAACCGGCCGGGACCCTAGGCGATGCCCTCGATGATCGCGCGCAGGGTCGCGATCCCGTCGCCCTTTTCGGATGAGGTCAGCACGATCTCGGGGAAGGCGGCCGGGTGGCGCGCCAGCGCGGCCCGGACCTGGGTCAGAACCTTGTCGCGCTCGGCGGCCTTCACCTTGTCGGCCTTGGTCAGCACCGTCTGGAAGGTCACCGCGGCGCCGTCGAGCAGCTTCATGATCTCGTCGTCGACCGCCTTCACCCCGTGCCGCGCGTCGATCAGCACGAAGGCGCGGCGCAGCGTCTGCCGTCCGGCCAGATAGGACTTCAGCAGGCGTTGCCATTTCTCGACGATCTTCACCGGCGCTTCGGCATAGCCATAGCCCGGCAGGTCGACCAGGTAATGGCTGTCGCCCAGGGTGAAGTAGTTGATCTCCTGCGTCCGCCCCGGCGTGTTCGAGGCCCGCGCCAGCCCCTTGCGCCCGGTCAGCGCGTTGATGAGGCTCGACTTGCCGACATTGGACCGCCCGGCAAAGCACAGCTCGGGCCGGTCGGCGGGCGGCAGCCCGTCCATCGCAACGACGCCCTTCAGGAACTCGACGGGCCCCGCGAAAAGCTTGCGCCCGCGTTCGGCGGCCTCGGCATCGGGCTCGGGCGTCAGGGGGAAGGGAAGGGGTGTCATAGCGCCTCCACAGCGTCGCCAAGGGCCACGCGGCCGCCCTCGATCACCTCGGCATAGACGCCGAATTGCTTGTGCCCCCAGCCGGTCTGCAGCGCGCCCAGCGTGTCGGCGTCGCGTTCGCCGGTTTCGGGGTTGGCGGCGGTCGCCAGACAGCGGGTGATGCGCTCGCGCACCTCGATCACCGCCCGGCCCAGCCGCACCTTCTGTCCGACCCAGTCGAACTCGGCAAAGGGGGCAAGCCCCTCGATCCAGAAATTCCCGCGAAAGCGCAGCGGCGACAGGCTCTGGCCAACCTTTTCCGACAGCGCTTCGAGCGAGGCGAGCCCCAGGAGGCTGATCGAGGGAAAGGCGCTGTCGGTCATGCCGCGCCCCGGCGCCCGGACGATCCGGGCCGAGGCGGCGCGGTCCCCGGGCATCAGCGGGCGGACCCAGTCGATCAGGGCCGCGCCCTCGTGGTCGGGAGAAAAGGTCAGATCGGGCCGGGCGGGATGGGTCAGGGTGACGTGCCCGGCCGCCTCGTCCAGCCGCGCGCCGATGGCCATCAGCTGCGGCGCCTTCGCCCCGCGCGAGAAATTCGCGCAGGGCGCCCAGCCGGTTCCGTCTGCCCGCGACGCCTCATGCGCCACGGCCCAGGTGCGGTCCCAGGGCAGGGTCCGGCCGGCCTGAAGATCCACCGCCTCCAGCGCCTCGGCGCCGTGGCCCTTGATCGGGTGGCGATAGATCCGGGCCAGCCGTGCCGTCATTTGTGCTCCGGTTCCGGCTTCTTCTTGCGGAAGCTCGACCGGATATTGCCCAGCACGTCGGGGTGATACCCGTGGATGCGCATGATCGCATATTGCTGGATGAAGGTGATCGTGTTGTTGCAGATCCAGTACAGCACCAGCCCGCTGGCGAAGTTGCCCAGCATGAACATGAACACCCAGGGCAGCCAGGCAAAGACCATGGCCTGCGTCGGATCCGTGGGCGTCGGGTTCAGCTTCTGCTGCAGCCACATCGAGATCCCCAGCAGGATCGGCAGCACACCCAGCGACAGGATCGCAAGGAACGAGCCCGGCTCCGGCGGCGCATAGGGCAGCAGGCCGAACAGGTTCAGGATCGAGGACGGATCGGGCGCCGACAGGTCGTGGATCCAGCCGATCCAGGGCGCGTGGCGCAGCTCGATGGTGACGAAGATCACCTTGTAGAGCGAGAAGAAGATCGGGATCTGCACGAAGAGCGGCAGACAGCCCGCGGCGGGGTTGACCTGCTCTTTCTTGTAGAGCGCCATCATCTCTTGCTGCAGCTTCTGGCGGTCGTCGCCGCAGCGCTCCTTCAGCTCTTCCATCTTGGGCTGAAGTTCCTTCATCTTCGCCATCGAGCTGTAGGACTTGTAGGCCAGCGGCAGCACGACGGCCTTGATGATGACGGTCAGCAGGATGATCGACCAGCCCATCGACCCCGGCACGCCCAGACCCGACATCGCGCCGTTCAGCCAGTGCAGCACACGGAAGATCGGCTTGGTGAAGAAGAAGAACCAGCCCCAGTCGATCGAGTCGATGAAGCGGAAGATGCCGTCATCGGTCTGGTAATGGTGGATCGTCTCCCATTCCTTGGCGCCCGCGAACAGCATGGTCGAGGTGCCCTCGGTCGCACCGGCCGCGACGGTCACGACCGGCAGCCGCGCCTCGACCTGATAGATGTCGGGGCCCGAGACGTATTTCGCGACCGAGGTGAAGGGCTGACCGGGTTCCGGGATCAGCGTGGTCATCCAGTACTTGTCGGTGAAACCGATCCAGCCGTTCTCCTGAACGCCGGTGACCTCGGCATTGGCCCCTTCGCGCTCGACATAATCCATGTCGGGCATCTTCTTGTACTTGATCTCTTCCAGTTCCTCGTCGGTCTGCCGGACGACACCCTCGTGCAGGATGTAGAACCGGCTGCCCTCGGGCTGGCCATGACGCGCGACGATGCCATAGGGGGCCAGGCGCACCGCGCCGCCGGTGGCGTTCTCGACGCTTTGCGCGACGGTGAACATGTAGTTCTCGTCGATGCTGATGGTGCGGTGGAAGGTCAGGCCCTTGCCATTGTCCCAATGCATCGAGACGGGGCTTTCGACGGTCAGCGTGCCGCTGCCGTCAAGCGTCCAGAGCGTGTTGGCGCCGGGCACGTCCTCATAGCCCAGATCGCCCGCGGGCGCCCAGCCGTAAAGCGCGTAATAGGGCCGTTCGGTCCCGACCGGCTCCAGCAGCGACACCAGCGGCGAGTCCGGATCGAGCGTCTCGTGATAGCCTTTCAGCGACAGCCGGTCGATGCGCCCGCCCAGCAGCGAGATCGACCCGGTCAGGCGCGGCGTCTCGATCGAAAGCCGGGGGGCCTCCGAGGCCAGCGAGGGCGCGGCGGTCTCGGGCGTGGCGGCCGCGCCGGTGCCCGGGGTCGCGGGCGGAGCGGCGGCGACGTCCGGCGTCGTGCCATTGTCGGTCGCGGTCGTCGTCGCGACGGCCGGTTCCTCGCTCGGGGTCTGCTGTTCGGGCGGGAACAGCAGGAACCACCCGAGGATCACCAGAAAGCTGAGCGCCGTTGCGAGAATGAGATTCTTGTTCTGATCGTCCATGGCAGACCGCCACCCCGTCCTTTTAAAGGTGTGGGTGCTTCAACAGATTGAGGCCGGGGAGGTCAAGTCGTTTTGCCGACGCACAGGGGCTGGGCCGGGACGGCGCGGGCCTGCGCCCTGCCTCGTCCCGGCGGATCGCCCGGTGCGGGCATCCTCTGGGGGTATCCGGACCGGGAAGAAGGCAGCGCGTTCTTCTTCTTGGATAAAATACCCGATACGCAACCCAGGCAAGGGGCGGGCCGTCAGGGGTCCGGCGCCTCCCCGGGCAAGGCGCCGGGCGTCCCGGCCGCCGGACGCGCCAGCGCCGCGAAATCGAACAGTGCCGGGTCAAGCAGATGTGAGGGCCGCACATGCATCAGCGCGCGGAACATCTTCTGGCGGCGCCCGGGATGGTTCGCCTCCCACTGGTCGAGCATCGCCTTGACCTGCATCCGCTGCAGCCCGTCCTGGCTGCCGCACAGATTGCAGGGGATCACCGGATAGCTCATCGCCTGCGCGAAGCGCGCGCAATCGGCCTCGGCGACATGGGCGAGCGGGCGGTAGACGAACAGGTCGCCCTCCTCGTTCACAAGTTTCGGCGGCATCGTCGCCAGCCGCCCGCCATGGAAGAGGTTCAGCAGGAAGGTCTCGAGAATGTCGTCGCGGTGATGGCCCAGCACCACGGCCGAACAGCCCTCCTCGCGGGCGATCCGGTAGAGGTTGCCGCGCCGCAGCCGCGAGCATAGCGCGCAATAGGTGCGCCCCTCGGGGATCTTGTCCATGACGATGGAATAGGTGTCCTGATACTCGATCCGGTGCGGCACGCCCATCTTCGTCAGGAACTCAGGCAGCACCGTCGCCGGAAAGCCCGGCTGGCCCTGGTCGAGATTGCAGGCCAGCAGCTCGACCGGCAGCAGCCCGCGCCATTTCAGCTCGTGGAGTGCGGCCAGCAGTGTAAAGCTGTCCTTGCCGCCCGACAGGCAGACCAGCCAGCGCGCGCCCCGCTCGATCATCCCGTACTGTTCGATGGCTTCGCGGGTGTCGCGAATGATCCGCTTGCGCAGCTTCTTGAACTCGGTGGTCGAGGGCGCGCCGTAAAACAGCGGGTGGATATCGTCGGGCTCGTCGAACATGGCGCAGCCTATGCCAGATCGCCCGCCGTCGGGGAAGGGGAAAGGCGCGGCCCCGGGGCGCGGCCCGCCGTCAGCCCTCTGGCGGCGGCTCGCCAGGTTTTGGCGGCACCGGGTCGTAGCCGCAGCCGCCCCAGGGATTGCAGCGCAGGATCCGCCATAGCGCCAGCGCGCCGCCGCGCAGCGCGCCGTGCCGTTCCAGCGCCTCCAGCGCATAGGCCGAACAAGTCGGCTGATAGCGGCAGTTGAACCCGATCCAGGGCGACAGCACCAGCCGGTAGGCCCGGATCGGCAGGGCAAAGAGGCGCGCGAGCGGGCTCATGGCGCGTCGGCATGCAGCCGGTCGAGGGCGCGGCGCAGATCGGCGCGAAGCGCCTCGAACGGGCGGGTCGCGGTCGCGTCGGGGCGGCCGATCAACACGTAATCCCAGCCCGGGCGGCCATGCTGCGGCAGCTCGGCCCGGGCGATTTCGCGCAACCGGCGCTTGGCGCGGTTGCGGGCGACGGCATTGCCGACCTTCTTGGAGCAGGTAAAGCCTATCCGGATGCCGCCCCCGGGCGCCTCCTCCCGGCGCCGCGCCTGCAGCGTGAAGGCCGGGGCCGACTGCCGCCGGGCGCGCGCGGCCAGCAGGAAGTCGGCGCGCTTGGACAGCACCGTCAGGCATGACGAAACCGCCGGGGACGCTTCGGAACGCTCCGGCATGCCGGAGGCCCCGCCCATCCCCGGCGGTGTCATGTCTTGGTCGCCGTCAGGCGTGGTCTCAGGCGCACAGACGCTTGCGGCCACGGGCACGGCGGGCGTTCAGGATCTTCTGGCCGCCTTTGGTGGCCATGCGGGCCCGGAAGCCGTGACGCTTCTTGCGGACCAGGTTCGAAGGTTGATAGGTGCGTTTCATCGCGCGTCGCTCCGTCGAGATGGACCCAAACCGCGTGCGGATTCGAAGGCCCCATGGTGTTCGAAGCCCGTCCTTTAGGGGCTTGGCGCGGGCAAGTCAATTCGTCCCGCGCGGGAAATGTTGCAATCGGCTGCGTCCGCACCGCGCAAGCGGTTCCGAAGGGGCCGGAGTCCGGTCACCAACGATCAATGCGGCGTGAACGGCCTGTGCAGGGCGGCAGGGGCCGTGCATCTTGTCCAAGAACGCATCCCACCCTTCATTCGCCGCCAGAGCGGCCCAGAGGATCATGACAGAGACGACCGAGATGCCCCAGACCCGGCCGGCCCGAGGCCGCCACCTGCCGCTGATCGCGATTGCCGCAGTGGCGGCGGTCGGCGCGCTGACCCTGCGCGACCAGCTCGATTTCGAGGCGCTGGCGGCCCATCGCGAGGCGCTGATCGCGCTGCGAGACGCGAATTACGCCGGGGCGGCGCTTGGCTTCATGCTGGCCTATGTCGCCATCGTGGCCTTCTCGCTGCCCGGGGCGACGGTGGCGACACTGGCGGGCGGCTTCCTGTTCGGGGTGTTTCCGGGCGTGCTCTTCAACGTGACCGCCGCGACGCTTGGCGCGGTGCTGATCTTCCTTGCGGCACGCTGGGGGCTGGGCGACAGGCTCGCGGCCCGGCTCGACGCCAGCGAGGGCCGCGTCGCCGCGCTCCGCGAGGGGCTGCGCGAGAACGAGCTGTCGGTCCTGTTCCTGATCCGGCTGGTGCCCGCGGTGCCCTTCTTCGTGGCGAACCTGCTGCCCGCGCTGGTGGGGGTCTCGGCCGGGCGCTTTGCCTTCACCACCTTCTTCGGGATCATGCCCGGGGCGCTGGTCTATACCTGGGTCGGCGCCGGGTTGGGCGAGGTCTTCGCCCGGGGCGAGCGGCCCGATCTGGGGATCGTCTTCGAACCGCAGGTGCTGGGGCCGCTTCTGGGCCTCGCGGCGCTGGCCGCGCTGCCCATCGTGCTCCGGACCCTGCGGCGGAGGCGCTAGGCCCATGGCACCGACGAAGACCGATCTTTGCATCATCGGGGCGGGGTCCGCCGGGCTGTCGCTGGCTGCGGGCGCGGTGCAGATGGGCGCCCGCGTGGTGCTGATCGAAGGCCACAAGATGGGTGGCGACTGCCTGAACTATGGCTGCGTGCCGTCCAAGGCCCTGATCGCTGCGGCGGCCCAGGCCCAGGCGATGCGGGCGGGCGGCTGCGGCATCGCCGGGGCCGCGCCCCGGATCGACCATGCCGCGGTGATGGCCCACGTTCGTTCCGCAATTGACGCAATCGCGCCCCATGACAGCGTCGAGCGGTTCGAGGGGCTCGGGGTGCGCGTGATCCGCGGCTGGGCCCGGTTCCGGTCCCCGCGCGAGCTCGAGGCGGGCGGCGAGACGATCCGCGCCCGCCGCTTCGTCATCGCCACCGGCTCGCGCCCCTCGATCCCGCCGATCCTGGGGCTCGATGAGGTGCCTTTCCTGACCAACGAGACCCTGTTCGATCTCACGGAACGCCCGGAGCGGCTGTTGATTCTGGGCGGCGGGCCGATCGGCATCGAGATGGCCCAGGCCCATGCCCGGCTTGGCGTGCCGGTGACGGTGATCGAGGGACGCCGGGCGCTTGGCCGGGAAGATCCCGAGGCCGTGGCGCTGGTTCTGGACCGGCTCCGCGCCGAGGGCGCCGAGATCCTCGAAGGCACCGAACTGCGGCGCGTCACGGGGCAGGCTGGGGCGATCTCGGCGCAAACCGACGCAGGCCCCATCGAGGGCAGCCATCTGCTGGTCGCGGCGGGTCGCCGTCCGGCGCTCGACAGGCTGAACCTGCGCGCGGCCGGGGTCGAGACCGATGCCCATGGGGTTAGGGTCGATTCCGGCCTGCGCAGCACCAACCGCCGGATCTATGCCATCGGCGATGCCGCCGGGCAGGGTCAGTTCACCCATCTGGCGGGCTATCATGCGGGCGTCGTGATCCGGCCGATCCTGTTCGGGCTGCCCGCCCGGGCCCGGACCGACCACATCCCGCGCGTCACCTATTGCGACCCCGAACTGGCGCAGATCGGCCCGACCGAGGCCGAGGCCCGCGCCGCCCATGGCGCCGCGATCGATGTGGTGCGGGCCGATTACGCCGGGAATGACCGCGCCGTGGCCAGCGGCCGCAGGCAGGGATTCGTCAAGGTCGTGGTCCATCGCGGCCGTCCTCTGGGGGCGACTCTGGTCGGCGCCGAGGCCGGCGAACTGGTCGCTCCCTGGGCTCTTGCCATCGCCAGCGGTCAGCGGATGACCGCCATCGCCGGCATGGTTGCGCCCTATCCGACACTGGGCGAGCTTAACAAGCGGGCGGCGGGTGCCTATTTTTCCCCAAAACTGTTCGAGAATCCCTGGGTCAAGCGGGGGGTGAGGGCGATTCAGCGCCTGCTGCCCTGACGCCCTGCCGGGGCGAGGGCGAGGCACATGTTTCTCAATTCCCTGTCGGGACGCTTCCTGCTTTTGACGATTGTCTTCGTCATGCTGGCCGAGGTCCTGATTTTCGTGCCGTCGGTCGCCCGGTTTCGCGTCGATTTCCTTTTGGCGCGGCTGGAACGGTCGCAGATTGCCTCGCTCGCGCTTCTGGCCAGCGACGGCATGATCGGCGACGAGCTTGAACGCGAACTGTTGCAGAATGCGGGCGTCTACAACATCGTGCTGCGCCGCGACCAGGCGCGCGAACTGGTCCTGTCCTCGCCGATTCCCGAACCGGTCTACCGCAGCTTCGATCTGCGCGAGGCGGGCGTGTTCGATCTTATCCCCGATGCGCTGATCCGGCTGGTCGACCCCAAGACCCGGGTGATCCGGGTGATCGGGCAGCCGGTCCAGCGCGCGGGCCTGCTGATCGAGGTCACGATGAGCACCGCCGAGCTGCGCAAGGCGATGATCGACTACGGTCTCAGGATCCTGGTCCTGTCGGCGGTGATCTCGGTGCTGTCGGCGCTGCTGCTGTTCCTGGCGGCGCGGCGGTTGCTGGTGGTGCCGATCCGGCGCGTGGTGCGGGCGATGCTGGTCTATGCCGAGGCCCCCGAGGACAACCGGCGGATCATCGTCCCCTCGGCCCGGGTGCGCGAGCTGAACGAGGCCGAGACCGCGCTGCGGGCCTTGCAGGAAGAGCTGACCGGCGCGCTGCGCCAGAAGGATCGGCTGGCGCAGCTGGGCGCGGCCGTCGCCAAGATCAGCCACGATCTGCGCAACATCCTGACCACGGCCCAGCTTTTCGCCGACCGGATGGAGCTTAGCGACGATCCGGCGGTCAAGCGCGCTGCCCCCAAGATCGTCGGCGCGATCAGCCGCGCGGTGCATCTGTGCGAGGCGACGCTGGCCTTCGGCCGGGCGCAGGAGCCGCCGCCGCGGCTCGAACGGCTGGCGCTGGCGCCCATCGTCAACGAGGTCGTCGACGGCGAGCGGCTGGCGGCGGGCGACTATGACATCAGCTTCTCCGAGGACGTGCCGGCCGGTCTGACGCTGCGCGCCGATGTCGAGCAGCTGCTGCGGGTGCTGACCAATCTGGTCCGCAACGCCCGCCAGGCCATCGTGGCCTCCGGCAAGCCCGGAGAGATCGGCATCCGCGCCGAAGAGACCGAGGAAGACTGGATCATCAAGGTCACCGATACCGGCCCTGGCCTGCCGCCCAAGGCGCGCGAGCATCTGTTCCAGCCCTTCCACGGCGGCACCCGCAAGGACGGCACCGGCCTGGGCCTTGCGATCGCGATGGAACTGGTTCGCGGCCATGGCGGCGCGCTGGAGCTTCGCCGCAGCGACGCCTCCGGCACCGCCTTCGAGATCCGTCTGCCGAAGGCCGCGGCGGCCTTGCCGGGCGAGGGCGATCTGCCCGGCTGACGCCCTGAAGGCCGCCCGCGAAAAAAACTGCGCTCTTCCGGTCGGTTTGGCCCTTGCACCCCTCTCCGAACGGCGTTACATGAGCCTCCCACGCGCTGGTAGCTCAGTTGGATAGAGTACTTGACTACGAATCAAGGGGTCGGGGGTTCGAATCCTCCCCAGCGCGCCACTTCCAAAATAACCAACTGAGAACTCACGACTTTTTCGGAAATGTTGCAACTTGCGCGGCAGGCGTTGCAACGTTCTGTTCTTGTTCTTCCCCCATGACAGCCCGTCGCCGACTCGCTTGTCGGGTATAATGTTCGGCTTCCTTGAGGGTCTGATGGCCCAGCCAGGACATGATCTGGTGCGCCGACGCGCCTGCTTCGGCGAGGGCAACGCCGCGGGTCTTGCGAAGCCCGTGGGCGCTTTTCTCGATGCCAGCTTCCGCCGCTGCGGCGCGGATCATGTTGCCGAGGCCCTTTTCGGATCGCGGGGCGCCCGCAGCCGTCGCGAGGAACGTCATGTGGCGTGAACCGAGTGCGGCCAGCGCGTCGTGCATCGCGTCCCGATCCCCGGCATAGCCTTCGGCATAGGCGGGCAGTCTGGCGGTCCAGGGCACGAAGGCGGGCTGTTTCACCTTGCTTTGGGTGTAGATCAGGACCCCGGCGCGATCCACATGGCCCGGGCCGATCATCACCGCATCGCCGATCCGAAATCCGGTCCAGTGCAGCAGCTCGAAGGCGGCGCGCTTGCTGGTGCCGATGGGCCACCGGGTCCGGAAGGCGTCGATATCGGCAGCAGTCCATGCCGGGTGGCCGATTGTCTTGGGGGCACGGGGCAGCGTTACGGTGAGCGACGGGTCGGTCTCCAGGAGGCCCGCATCCACGCCGAACGCGCAGAGGAACCGCCAGGCCTTGCGCCGGTCGACCGGGCTCTCGGCCGTCGCGACATTGGCGCGGATATGGCGATCCCGGAGGCCCTTGGCCGGTGCCTCGCCCCCTTCGTGGCGAATGGCCTCGAAATGGCGGCGCAGGGTCGCCCGGTAGACGGCGCTGCGCGACAGGAACCGGTCGGAGCGCACCGTCGCCTCGATCAGCGCCCCCACGGTGCCGGGCGGCAGGCGCAAGGGCCGCGACGCGGCCTCGGCCGCCTTTCTCGCCGCAGCATAGGCGGCCAGAAAATCGGGATGGTCGTGCGGCAGGTCCGGGAGCCGAATCAGCTTCTGCCCCTTCTTTCGGAAATACCAATCGGTGCGGTTGCCGCGCCGGACCGGCATGAGGTTCGTGAGGGTCACCGTGGTCCCCCGAAGGCCGCGTCGCATTGTGCCTCGTCCCCGTCGATCTCCTCGAAGGATACGGGCAGGCGGGACGGACCGGCAAGGATCCTGATCGTGCCCCGGGTGATCTCGATATCGGCCCCGGCGGCGCGCGCCACGTTGACGGCCCGGCGCAGCTCGGCCTCGGTGAAACGGGGCGCGCCCATCACTCTTTCTCCCTTTCCCGAAAATCGCCGCAGCCTGCAGAAGACCCTGTCGGCTGCAATTGGCCTGTTCCCCTGCATCGCGGGCAGTTCGAACGGAGCGGTGCGCCGTGCGTTCCGGCTTCCAGCTTGGCGACACGGGCCTGCAGCTCGGCGAGCTCGGCGGTCAGCCCCGCCAGCTCGTCGCAATTGTGGCGGGCGAGGCTCTCGATTTCCTCGATCCGGTCGGGCGTGGTTTGCGGCATTAGGCTGCCTCCTGTCTTGCATCGCCGCCCCATTGGTCGGCCGCGGCGGCGGCGAGGCCCTCGAAGGTGCGGCTGCGGATCTTCCAGCGGTCGGGGCCGGGCGAGGCCCGGTGGACCGCGCTCCAGCGCTTGTGCGCCTCGGTGCCGGGCGCGGGCGGGGTCAGGCGGTCGGTGGCGCTCAGCGGCGCAAGGCCGCGCAGATAGAGCCCCGTGGCCTTGAAGAACGGCTCGCCGAACCACCACGGTTGCACGATCTGGGGTTTCGGCAGGTCCGAGGGCAGGCGGGCGCGGCCAGTGAAACTGGCGAAGAAGGCCGAGCTGGCGGGCATGCCGGCGCTGGCGCCGGTCGAGAGGCGCGAGAAGGACGGGCGCATCCGGCGATCGACAAAGCCGGGCTACGAGCGCACCGAGGCCGATGTCGCGCTGCGGGCGCGATGCCGACAGATGGGCTGGCCGACCCGGCCCGAAGACATGGCGAGGGCGCGCGCCCAGAGCCTCAAATGCGATGCCGGGCGCGTCCTGCACCTGCTGGTCGCCCGGCCCGACGAGGTAGCCCGCCTTTGGTCCGCGTTCGCCGGGCTCTGCGGGGCACAGTCCTGCACGAGGCTGCGCTCTGGGACCGGATCTTCGTCTTGCGTAAAGCGCCGGTGCAGTCGCATGGCCTCGGATATCAGTCCGCGGCCTGCAAGGTATTCGCCGAAGCTCTTGTGGATAAACTCGAATCCTGGATCCAAGCCGTCGGTCCGCCGCGCATGGGTCAGCAGAACCACGCTATCGAGATCCTGCGGCAAGGGAGCCTTTCCCTTCCTGAACCTGTGTGCGGCGTGCACCTCGCGCAGCTTGTCGAATGTCGCTTCGTCGCTGCCCCGGCCGCCGCCGCGCCACGCCGCCAATCCGAGGCATTCCATCAGCAGGAAAAACTGCTCTTCGGTGTATGCAGGGGCGCCGCTCGCATTCGGCTTCTTCAGGTTTCTCTTTTGGATCTTGCGCAGGATGTCCTCGTAGACCCGGTTCCGGTTTTCCGCCGCTTCGTGCCATCGCTCGCCGCAATAGTCGGACAGGATGAACAGATGCAGCAGCAGCGGCTCGACATTCAGGTCATTCAGGTCGTGATGGGTGACACCTTCGGGCAGCGGGGCGTGCAGGTCCTGGCTCCGGCACCACCTTGCCCAATAGTCTTCCCTCTGGTTCTTGGGCAGGTCTTCCAGGTCCGGGACCTCGACCTTCGCCTTCCGGTCTGCCATGTGTCTTGCGTCAGCGGACCGCAATTCCAGGTCCTCAAGCGCCAGTTCGCGGATCGGTGCGACATTCAACAACAGGGGCCTGGGCAGCGCCGTCGCCTCCATTCCCCGCTGAATCGCAAGGTTCCGGCCGAGGATGAGCGCTCTTACTGGCGTGCCGTCGCTGTTCAGCCGACCCAGCATCCGGCTGGCATTCTGGATGAAGCTCCGTGTCAGCTCTTCGGCCCGCGCTTCGACGAAGCTCATTTCGTCAAGACCATCGAAGATCAGCAGTGTCGGTTGGTCCCCGCCCTTGATCCAGTCAAGTGCGTTTTCGGGGAGGCCCGGCGAGCCCGCTGATCCGGAGGGGGTGTTTCGGCGCGTTAGGTAGGTTCCGATATCCGCCTCCAGGTCGCCGGTCAGGCGCATGTGCTGGAGCTCGACAAACAGAACCCGGTGCGTTCCTGCGGCAATGGTCTCGGCCGCGAAGGCCTTGGCGAAGGACGACTTACCAGATCCGGGGCCACCGGCGACCAGACGCAGGTGGTGGCGGTCTGTCGTGTCTGCGAGCCAGTCCTGCGCCGTCTCGTGCAGGTCTCTGAGATGGGCGCGGAACCGGGGCGGCTCGTCTTCCTTTTCCGGCGAAAGTTCCTCGTGCCAGTAGCAGCGCAGCCGGAGGTATAGCTCGCACAGAGGGGTCTCGACGTCGCCTTCAGGCGAAAAGACCGGCTCCATCCGGAACTTGCGCGTGATCCAGTCGTAGTGCCGGGTCCAGGCCATGTCCCTTTGCATCTCAAGTGCGGCGGGGCCGGTGACCAGCGTCTCGATAGGCTTGAGAGCGTCGAAATTCAACGAGAACACGTAGGCCGAGGCACGGTGAAGGCAGCGGCCGAACTCCTGTTCGTAGTAGGCCGGTCCGCAGTCTTCCGGCAAAACCGCAAGCCCGGTCAGATCGAGCGTGAAGCGCAACACTGCCCGGCGCGCTTCGGCGAATGCCGGATGGCTCGACGGGTGCAAGAGGGCGTTGTGATCGAAGGTGGCGGTGGGTTCATCAGGCAGAGCCGCTTCAAGGAAGGCGGCGGTGGCGCGGTCCTTGTCTCCGTCTAGGAGGTGGTTCCGGCGAACGCTTATTACGAACTCGGCCGCGGCGAGCGTGATTGTCTGGATCCACCACGACCACGCAAGGTTTTCGGGCGTTGCCGTTTTCGTGCCGCGGAGGGCTTCGATCAATCCCGTGAGTCCAGCCAGAGCGGAGTACGGATTTTTCGCCGCCACGGCCGCCGCAGTGGCGAGCGCGGTCTTTATGGTTCCGAGATAATCTGGGCGGCGTTGGGGCGGAACAAATCGGATCGTCATGGGAAATACCTCCATAGGCGATACGCTACCTGCGGCAGCGCCTCGGCAAAAGTCCGCAGATCCCGGCCGAGGCCGAAAATTCCTCCTGGCGCGACCCGTCGCATCCAAGCGCTTGAAGGTGAGCGGGCACTTGGGCCTGCACCCGAGTGCAGTTCGAATTTGATAAAATAATTTCAAATAAATTTTGCGGATGTGGTGGAGGCCCGCAGAAGGCATCTATGGTTGGGAAGGCCGCTGCAATCATCCTTCGGGACAAGTATCGGACACGCTGAACTAAATGCGCATTCACGCTCTTGGCGAATGCCGTATTTCGCATCCGGCTTGACGCCGAATCTGTCCCGTGCCAGATTGGCATCATCGGCAGGGGTTTGCGGGAACGCGAGCCCCTGTTTTCGTTTTCGGGCCTCGCCTCAGATCAGATCGTCCACCGTCACGCCAAGCGCCTCGGCGATCTTCTTGAGGGTCTGCACAGATCCGTTCTTCTTCCCGGTCTCGATTTCGTGGATCTGGACGCGGTTCACGCCCGAGGTCCTGGAGAGATCGGCCGCGCTCATGCCGCGCCAGTCGCGAAACACGCGGACGGGATGCTCGCCGTCGATGATGCGGGTCACGAATTCATGGGGAACGGATTCCTCGTCCCGATCCTTGGCCCGGTCATAGGCAAGGATGTCTTCGAGGTCTTCGGCCGCTTCGCGCAGCCGCTCGTATTCCTCGCGGGGAATGCTGACCATATCGTTCATGCTGTCTCTCCTTTCAGTAGATGCTGCCGCGAGAGCCAATTTCGAGAACGTCCAGAACGTCGCCGTTGTCGTCCATGATGACACGCCAGTCCCCGACACGGAGCCGGATACCTTCCCGCCCCTTGAGAACCTTCACGTTGTTGGCCTGGCTCGCCGGATCGGTGGCATAGGCTTCGATCTTGGAGATGATCCGTTTCGCCGTGGTTCGAGGCATCTTGCGCAGAGCCCTCAGGGCGGCGGGTCTGTAAGTGATCGGCTTCATGCGGAATGTGTAGCCTATAGCTAACATGTAGTCAATAGCTAACACGCGGCCGGGCCGCGCAGGCCCGCGTGGCAGACACGCTCGATGAGCCGGATTGACGGCCCTATCCCCCGAAAAACTGGCAGGAGCCACGCATGACCACCCTTTCGACCGACATCCTGGACGCGGGCCTGCAGGAGATCCGCGATGCGGCGAGCCCGGTGCTGCACCTCTGCTCGCAGGAGCCCGCGAGCTATGCCGAGGCCGAGAGCTACAGCCTCGGGACCAAGACCGCGCCGACCATTGGCGCGCGGTCGAGAACGTCCCGGCGGCGGGCTGGCTGATGATCCGCGTCACCGGGGATATGGGCTGATCCATGGCAGGCCAGTGGAGAGATAGGCCGAGCGCGTCGGAGCGGGGCTACGGCAGGGGCTGGAAGGCGCTGCGCAAGCGGGTGATGCAGCGGGACAGCTGGCTGTGCCAGCCCTGCCTGCGCACGGGGCGCGTCACGCCCGCCACCGAGTGCGATCACGTGGTGCCCAAGGCGCAGGGCGGCACGGATGACGAGGGGAACCTGCAGGCGATCTGTGCGGACTGCCACAAGGCCAAGACGGAGCGCGAGGCGGCCGAGGCGCGGGGGCGCAGGCTGCGGCCGAGCTTCGGTGCGGATGGGTGGCTGATCGGGCCGGAGTGAGCCCGGGGGGTGTCGAAAGTCCCCGGCTGGGGAGGCGGCAACCGGCATGGGGGGGGTCTTCTCGCATCCACAGTTCCACGAATGAGGGCAATCCAATGGCAAACCCGCGGCTGCCGGCCGATGTGGCGGCGGTAACGGGCGCTGCCGCGAAGAACCCGCAGCGTCACAAAGGGCGAGCGGCGCCGAAGGTGAAGGGCCTCGGCGACCCGCCGGCGTATCTCGGCGAGATCGAACAGGAGGCCTGGCGGATGTTCGCGGATGAGATGCCGTGGCTCGGGGCAAGCGACCGGGCGATCACCGAGACCGCGTCACGCCTGCGCGCCCGGATGATGGCCGACCCGGCGATGGGCGTGAACGCGCTCGCGCAATTCCGTCTCTGCCTCTCTGCTATGGGTGGCACGCCGTCAGACAGAAGCAAGGTGGCTGCACCTGAGGAGCCTGATGACGACCCGGCCGACGCCTACTTCAACTGACCCCGCGACGGCCTATGCGCTGGACGTGGCGGCCGGGCGGATCGTGGCGGGGCCGCATGTCCGGGATGCCTGCAGGCGCCACCTGCGCGACCTCGAGGACGGGCCGGCGCGCGGGCTGGTATGGGACACGGCGGCGGCGGAACGGTTCTACGGGTTCTGCCGCGATGTGCTGCGGCTGAGCGAGGGGCAGTTCGACGGAACCCCGTTCGAGCTCGAGCCGTCGCAGAAGTTCATCTGCGGTTCGCTGTTCGGATGGAAGCGGTCGGACGGGTTCCGCCGGTTCCGGCGGGCCTATATCGAGCAGGGCAAGGGCAACGGCAAGTCGCCGATGGTCGGGGCCATCGGGCTTTACGGGCTGGTGGCCGACGGCGAGGCCGGGGCGCAGATCTATGCCGCGGGCGCGACCAAGGAGCAGGCGAGCATCCTGTTCCGTGACGCCGTGAACATGCTCGACAAGGCGCCGAGGCTTTCCGCGCGCATCCGGCGCAGCGGTGGGCCGGGACGGGAATACAACCTGGCCCACCTGAAGAGCGGATCGTTCTTTCGGCCGGTGTCGCGGGAGACCAAGAAGACCGGCTCGGGGCCCCGCCCGCATTTCGCGCTCTGCGACGAGGTTCACGAGCACCCGGATGGCGGGGTGATCGAGATCCTGGAGCGCGGGTTCAAGTTCCGGACCCAGCCGTTGCTGATCATGATCACCAACTCCGGCAGCGACCGGAAAAGCATCTGCTGGCAGGAGCGCAAGCACGCGGTCGCCGTTGCGGCTGGCGATGTCGAGGACGACACGACCTTCAGCTATGTCTGCGCGCTGGACGAGGGGGACGACCCCTTCACCGACCCGGGCTGCTGGATCAAGGCCAACCCGCTGCTGGGAGTGACGATCACGCCGGCCTATCTGGCGCTCCAGGTCAAGCAGGCACGAGACATCCCGGCCAAGGCCAACGGCATCCGCCGCCTGCACTTCTGCGAGTGGACGGACGCCGAGTCCGCATGGATCTCGCGGGCGGCGTGGGAGGCCATCGAAGACCACAGCCTGAACCTCGACGATTTCGCCGGGCACCGCTGCTGTGCCGGGCTCGACCTCTCGGCCAAGGCGGACCTGACGGCGAAGGCGCTGATCTTCGAGGACGGGTTTGCCGAGGATGGAAAGCCGCTCTTTGCAGCATTCGTGCACGGCTACACGCCGGCCGACACGCTTCGGGCGCGCGCCGAGCGGGACGGGGCCCCTTACGACCTGTGGGTCGATGCGGGCTTTCTGACGGCAACGCCGGGCAAGAAGACCCGCCTCGATTTCGTGGCGCAGGATCTGCTGGATGATGTCGAGCGGTTCGACTTCGATTTCGTGGCTTACGACGCGTTCCTGATCGCGGATTTCGAGGCCATCATCGGGGACATGGGCGCCACGCTGCCGATGCTCGACCATCCGCAGGGCTGGAACAAGCGGAAGCGCGAGACCGAGGATGGCGAGGAAATCACGCTCTGGATGCCGGGCAGCGTCGATGAGCTGGAGACGCTGAGGCGGTTACGGTTCGGCGGCTCTCCTCCGGGGCTCTCGAATACCGCTGGACCCGCGACGGGAAAGCCCATGTCGGCGCGGATCGCGACGTTTTGCATATTCGTGGCCCTGGCGGTGCTGGCGCTCGCGGGCGCCGAGACCGTCTTCGAACTCTTCGACCCGGAGCAAACGGCATGACACTGGCAATTCGGATCTACTGGCGCGTCGCCGGACGCTTCAATCAGGTGCGCGCGGGCAGAGGCCGCGCCGCAGGGCTTCTGCACCGCGACGACGCGGGACCAGGCGGGGCTGTTGTTCCGCGAGCTGCGGCGGATGATCAAGGCCGCGCCCGCGCTCTCGGCCTTCATGGACACGGGCAACAAGCACCTGATCTCGACCGCGATCACCAATGGCACGATCCGGACGCTCAGCCCCCCGGAAGTTCCCTCGCCGTAGCGTAGAGTCTGCCCGACCTGAAGGAGCAGACGAATGAGGAAAAGCCGTTT
>NZ_QNVX01000019.1:0-535 GCF_003314725.1 Rhodovulum sp. BSW8 | reverse complement strand
TCGCGGCGATGCGCTCTCCGAAGGACTTGGGGCCGAGCCGATTCAGCGCCACCGGTCCGAGCGAACCGGCGCGGGCATCTTTGCCTCGGCGCGACTTCGGGCGTGGTATCCTGTCCGCCGCGTCCGGAACGCCCTGCCACGGGACCGCGTGGCGCGCAGGGTTTCGTTGCGGGGCAAGCCGATATCCGCCATCGGTCCGGGAGCAGAGCCGAGCGCCGCAGGGCAGTTCTCTGTCCATGGCCGGCCGTTTTTCCGGACCGGGATGATCGCCGTGGCGCCGCGCAGGATGATGGCGCTGTGACCGCGTCGAGTGCCGCAAGCGCCGTCCGCGGTCACGGTGCCGATATCCTCGGCCTGGGGGATCCGGTCGGGCAAGTCCGGCAATGAGGCGGATCGGAAAACGATCCCGGGGATCGTTTTCCCGAGGAAGGGGGTGTCGTCTTCCCGGCCGGGTGTGCCGGGGCCGAGAGCGTCGGCGCGGATGTCCGAAGCGGCGGCATCCCTGGCCAGAGGCACCTTGCGCCATTGGCGGCGG
>NZ_QNVX01000018.1:0-23203 GCF_003314725.1 Rhodovulum sp. BSW8 | reverse complement strand
CAAGCTGGTCTCCATCGCAGATGCCAGCTTGAATCATACCCTACGCACGAGCGGAATCCCTTTTGTCAACACGACCTACATCGAAAGCTTCAACGGCAGCCTGCGCGACGAATGCCTGAACGAGGAGATCTTCGACAGACTGACCGATGCCCGGCGCAAACTGGCAATCTGGCGATACGATTATAACCACGTCAGGCCGCATTCCTCGCTGGGCAACAAGACCCACGCAGAAGCTCGCCGGGCGCTTGAGCAATCTGAGGGCTCCGCGCCCGGCGCGCTTGCCACACCTGAAACCGACCACTATCAACCCCAAGGGCTCTCGTTATGAACGAGGGACGACCGGGGGGCAGGTCACCAGGAAGACGGTGGCCAGGCTCATGAAAGGTCACGATATCCGTCCGCCGCGCCGGGGCCGCCGCGTTCCGCGAACGACCGACGGCCGGCACAATCTCGACATTGCGCCAAACCTGCTGCGGCGGAATTTCCGCGCCGCGGAGCCGGACAGCATCTGGCTGGCTGGCATCAGCTACGTGCCCACTGACGAGGGCTGGCTTTACCTGGCGGCGGTGAAAGACATGGCGACCATGGAGATCGTGGGGTGGTCGATGTCGGACCGCCTGAAAAGCAGCCTCGCGGTCGACACGATCCGCATGGCGCTACAGAACCGGCGACCGGTACCGGGACTGGTTTGTCACTCCGATCGTGGAGTTCAATACGCCAGCGGATCGGACGGTCCGGGGGACCGTTCGAAGGCGCAGAACGCGCCGATGGAGAGCTTCTTCAGCTCGCTCAAGAACGAACCGGTCCACCGCACCAGGTTCCGGTCGCGCCAAGAGGCGAGGGCCGCGCCGTTCTAGTACATCGCGATTTTCTACAACCGCCGGCGCCGCCATTCGAGCATCGGTTCCCGCACGCCCGAACAGGCAAGGATGGCCGCATAGTGAACATCACCCCAGTCCGGGATCCGGGGGCAAGCTCAGCATTCAGGTTTCCAGATTACCGGTCTGCGTCATGCCAGATGCAACATAACCGCCGTCGACAGTTAGAATTTCGCCGTTCACATATGATGCTGCGGGGCTTGCAAGAAAGGCGACCGCTTCGGCTATATCCTCTGGCTGGCCACGACGGTGAGCAGGGATCATCTCCAGGACGCGCTTCCAAGTGTCCTCACTATAGGCCGCCAGCGTCATCGGCGTTTCGATAATCCCCGGAGCGATTGCATTTATCGTGATGTTTCTGGAGCCCAATTCCAAGGCGAATTGCCGTGTGAGACCGATAATCGCGGCCTTCGACGTCCCATACGCGGCCCGTCCGACACCAGCGCGCAGACCGGAGATGGAGGCGATGTTTATGATCCGACCATAACCGCGCGCTGCCATGCCGCGGGCGATATGCTGGCTCACCCGAAAGGTGCCGGTGACATTGACCTCCATGATCCTGTTCCAGGTCTCGGGGGCGAAATCCAGAAGCGGTTCGACCAGAATGATCCCGGCGCTGTTCACCAGAATGTCGATGGGACCAAGCTGCTCTTCGGCCTGTGCAACGACGCCCGGCAGAACGCCAGCATCCGCGACATCATGATCGAACGCGATTGCCTCCCCCCCATGCGACCGGATCTCGTGAGCGACCTCTTCGGCCGCCTCGAACCTCAGGTCGGCCACGGCCACGCGGGCCCCCAGTGCGGCCAGCCGCAGGGCGCTGGCACGCCCGATGCCGGAACCGCCGCCGGTGATGAAGGCGGTGCCATAGTCTTTACGCTGTGTCATGGGAATCTCCTGTCTTATCGGGCCATCATCGTGTCGGGCAGCCAGGTGACGATCGCGGGGAAGGCGAACAGCAGGACGATGGTCACCATCTCGATCGCCACGAACCAGAGCGCCCCGCGGAACACATCCGGCAGGGGCGTGTCGCGGTCGATGCCCGCGATCACGAAGCAATTGAGGCCGACAGGCGGAGTGATCAGCCCGATCTCGCACATTTTCACGCAGAGAATGCCGAACCAGATCGGATCGAACCCAAGCCCCGAGACCGTTGGAAACACGATGGGCAGGGTGATGACCATCATCGAGAAGGCATCTAGGAACATTCCGAGCGGGATATATAGCAACAAGAGCACGGCGACGATCAGATGGGGCGGGATGCCGCTTTCGGTGATCGTCTCGGCGATCATCTGCGGCACCTGAACGAGGGTCAGGAAAAAGCTGAAGATACCCGCGCCGATCATCGTGAAAAGGATCATCACCGTGGTGGTGGCCGTCGAGCGGAAGCTCTCGGACAGGTAGTGACCGAGACGCCCGCGTGCCGATTTCGCGAAGACCAGCATGACGAGAGCGGCCAGCGCACCTATGGCGCCGGCTTCGGTCGGGGTGACGAGGCCGAGGTAAATCCCGCCCAGCACGATTGCGAACAGGACGGCCACCTGCCAGGCCTGCGTCGTCGATGACAGCCTCTCTCCCCATGACGCCTTGGGCGCGCGGGTGGAATGATTCTGCACCCGGCGACCGATCAGGGCGACGCCGATCATGAAGGCGGCCGTGGTGATGAGGCCGGGGATGAACCCGGCGATCAGCATCTTGCCGGCAGAGACTTCGGTCAGTGCGGCGTAGAAGATCAACAGGACAGAGGGCGGGATCAGGACGCCCAGCACGCCACCAGCCGCCACCGCCCCGGCCGAAAGGCGCGGATCGTAGCCCTTTTCCTTCATTTCCGGGATGGCGACCGCCCCCACCGTGGCCGCCGTCGCCACCGACGAGCCCGAGGTCGCGGCAAAACCGGCGGAGGTCAGGATGCTTGCCATCGCCAGTCCGCCGCTCAGATGCCCGACCCATTTATTGGCGACATGGAACAGGCGTTTGCCGACCTGCGCATGATGCGCGAAGGCCCCCATGAGGATGAATAGCGGGATGACCGTGAGCGCGTAGTTGGCGGTATGGCTGAAGGAGAAGGATTTCAGCCGCGCAAGCAGGAAGCCCAGGTTTTCCACCATGACGATGCCGAAAGCCCCCGAGAGCGCCAATGCGGCGAAGACCGGGGCACCCAGGGCCATGAGGAAGAAGATCAGCCCGACGGCGAGCAGGGTGATGAGCGTCACATCCATTGTCGATGTCCTGTGAAATGCTGGGTCGCGATCCCGGTGACATGCCTCCGGGACCTCTCGGGCCGCGTCCTGCTCATTGCAGGGGCTTGTCTCCCGGGCCGGAGCGCAAGCTGTCGATATGCGGCAGCTCGATCTGCTTCAGCGCGATGCGCAGGCTGTGCAGGGCGGCTTGCAGCGCGGCAAACCAGAGGCCCGCGGCCACCGCGATCTTTGCCCACCAGATCGGCACCTGGAAATACCCCCAGCGAAACTCCCTGATCGAGAAGGAGTAAGCCGCCTCCTGTGTTGCGGGCCAGGCCAGCATCAGGAAGGTCAGGGCGGCAAACAGCCAGGCCAGTGCCGTGCATCCGCGCGAAAACGGCCCGGGCAGGGCATCGGTCATCATGGTGACCCGGATGTGACCGTCATCGAGCAGGGTCGCCCCCAGCCCCATGAAGACCACCATCACCATGGACATTTCCGTCATCTCGAAAAGCCCCGGCACGGCACGGCCGAAGGTGGCGCGGGCCACCACATCGACTGTGATGGCCACCATCATGAAGGCGAGGAACCCCAGCGCCACCCATGACGTGATCCGGGCAAGTCCGTCGAACAGGCGGTTCAGGCGTGCCAGCATCGACTTACAGGTCTGCCGCGATTTCGATCGGGCGCTTCATCGTTCCGGTGCCCGCGTGACGGGCGATCGCCTCTTCGACCACCGCCTGCATGGCCGCACCGTCGATCCCGTTGGGCCTGGCCACGGTCTCGATCCACTTGTCGACCTGTGCGGGCTGGACAAGCGCCTTGGTCTGCGCCTTTTCCTCGTCCGACAGGGAGGCGAACACCACGCCTTCGGCAACGGCCTTTCGAACGTAATCCGCCAGCACCTTGTTGTAGATTTCGGCGAATTTCCCGCCATACAGCTCATCGGCCAGATCGGTGCAGATCTGTTGCTGTTCGGCGGGCAGGTCCTCCCAGACGCGGCGGTTCATGATGGTGACGGCGGGGGCGTGCGGGCCGTCGCCGATATCGTAGAAATTCGGCGCGATCTCATGCAGCTTGTAGGCGACGGCGGTGACGAAATCGAAGCCGTAGACCCCGTCCAGAACCCCGCGTTCGAGCGCCTGATAGACCTCGCCCGCCGCCATCGGTACGGCAATGCCGCCGAGGCTTTCGATCACATCCGTGGCGACGCCGTAGCCGCGGATCTTCTTGCCCTTGATATCGGCGATGGAGCTGATCGGATCGCGCATCACCAGAGGCGCGTAATTCCAGTTGGTCCAGTAAAGCACCTTGCTGCGGTGGCGCTCTTCCCATTCCTGCCGCAGAGGCGCGAAATTCGCATAGACATCGCGGCAGACGAGTTGCAGCTCATCGGCGCGGTCCATGCGGAAATACCACTCGAGGCCGCGCGTGACCGGCAGCTCGGCCTGGTAATAACCCGGCGCGATCAGTGTCATTTCGCTGGTGCCGTCGCGCACCGCGCCCAGATGTTCGCCGACCCTGTTGAGGCTGCCGGCCCAGTAATACTTGATGCCGATGTCGCCATCGCTGCGCTTGGCGAGTTCCTCGAGGAACCAGCGATCGACCCAGGACGGACCGGCGGTCTCGCTGACATAGCTGTCGAATTTCAGCGAGGTCGCGGCATTGGCAAGCCCGGGCAGGCCCGAGATGAGCCCCGCCCCTGCGAAAGCCCCCGTCGTTTTCAGAAAGTCACGTCTTTTCATGGGTGTCTCCTCCCTTTGGGCCGGGCTCCTCCTGCCCGGTATCGTTTCTCGGCCTATGCCGTGGCGGTCGCGACGCCTTTGCCGGACCTCAGATCGGACTTCAGAACCTTGCCGTAGCTGTTCTTCGGCAGTTCCTCGACGAACAGGTAGCGCTTCGGCCGCTTGAAGGCGGCGATCTGCTGGCGGCACCAGCTGTCAAGCTCGGGCACGCTGGCGCTCTTGCCGGGTTCGAAGACGATATAGGCCACGACCTGCTCTCCCCAGTCGGGCTCCGGCTCGCCGATCACGGCAATTTCGAACACTGCCGGATGGGCCAGCAGCGCCTCCTCGACCTCACGCGGGTAGATATTGGTGCCGCCGGAGATGATCACGTCCTTGGAGCGGTCGGTCAGGTAAAGAAAGCCGTCCTCGTCGAGATGGCCGAGATCTCCGGTGCGAAGCCAGCCATCCTGCAGCGCCTGTGCGCTGGCCGCTTCATTGCGCCAATAGCCCGTCATCACCGTCGGCCCCTGCACGCATATTTCTCCGGTATGACCGCGGGGCAAGGCGGTTCCGTCGGGGCCAAGAACGGCAAGTGTCACCGCCCCCTGCGCAATGCCGACCGAGGCGCGCCGCGCGCGCCAGCGCGGGTGGGACTGATCGGCCACCAGATCGCGCGGCAGCACGGAGATTGTCATCGGCGTCTCGCCCTGGCCGTAGATCTGCACGAAACGCGGTCCGAAACAGGCAAGCGCCTCGTCGATGTCATGCGCATACATCGGCCCGCCGCCATAGATGATCGTGCGGAAGCCGGTGCCGTCATGACCCTGCTGCTTTGCCGTGGCGATCAGGCGCTTGACCATGGTCGGAGCGGCAAAGAACACGAGATTGCCGCGGGTCTTGGCAAGCGCGATGATCTCGTCGCTGTCGAAGCCATGGGAGGCGGGCACGAGATGTGCGCCTCCGGCACGGATTTGCGCGAACATGTAGAGCCCCGCGCCGTGCGACATCGGGGCGGCGTAAAGCATGTGATCCTCGGGCCGGGCGGTGTCGACATCGAGCGCATAGCACAGGGTCATGTGCCGCAGATTGTCATGGCTGAGCATGACGCCCTTGGGGGTGCCCGTCGTGCCGGAGGTGTAGAACAGCCAGGCCAGGTCGCGATCCCCGACCCTGGCGGGGGGCACGATCTCCTTTGTGCCGGCGACGGGGCTGCCGAGAGCGACCTCGCGGATGTCCTGTCGATCGGCGAAGACCCTGCCGCTTTCGGTCATGGTCAGGGCCGCGCCGGAATCGCGAATGATCCACTCGGCCTCGCGCGGATGCAGTTTGCAATTGACCGGCACGACGACGGCTCCGAGCCACCAGCAAGCGTGCAGCAGTTCGATATATTCCGGGGTATTCTTGGCAAAGATCGCAACCCGGTCGCCCTTTTCGATCGCATGCACCGCCTGCATCCACGCGGCCCGGTCGCAGGTCGCCTGCAGCAATGCGTGATAAGTCTGGCGCAGGCTGTCGCCCTCATAGAGCGCCGGGCGGGAAGGCCATGACAAGGCTGTCTGATATAGCCAGTTCGCGATGTTCATCGTCTTCGAAATCCTTGGAACGTCTGCTGTCAGGCGCGGTCGGCCTGCAGGATCGTGGCGTAATTGGCGACGGCGGCACCGCCCATGTTGAAGGTCAACCCCCATTCCGCGCCCTTGCGCTGCATGTCGCCGGCGCGTCCGGTCAGTTGCCGGAACGCCAGGACATTCATCGACACGCCGGTCGCGCCCACCGGGTGCCCCTTGGCCTTGAGCCCGCCAGAGAGGTTCACGGGGGTACGGCCATCGGCATGGACCCTGCCGTCATCGAGCGCGCTCGCGCCCTGGCCTTTCGGTGCAAGCCCCATGGCCTCGTAGATCAGCAGTTCCGCCGGGGTGAAACAGTCATGGACCTCCGCGAAATCGAGATCGTCGACAGTGATGCCCGCGGTTTCATAGGCGCGGCGAATGGCGCGTTCCGGCCCCTCGAAAGCGACGAAATCCCGGCGGCTCATGGGCAGGTAATCGGAAACATGTTCGGCGGCGGCGATCCGCACGCGGGCGGTTGCGTCCCGGGCATGGGCGTCCGCCGCACTCAGGACGATGGCGGCGGCACCGTCCGTCACCAACGAGCAATCGCTCAACCGCAAGGGGGGCGCGATCAGCGGGTTCTTGTCGCTCACCTCGCGACAGAACTCGTGGCTCAGCGGCTTGTGCATATGCGCCAGAGGGTTCTTCATCGCGTTTTCATGGTTCTTGGCGGCGATCCGCGCCATGGCGTCCATCGGGTCGCCGTAGCGGTCGGCATATTGCCCGGCGGCGATGGCGAAGACCTGCGGAAAGCTCAGCGCGGCTTCCGCTGCATCGTTCTGATACCCGGCCCCCGCCAGCGCGGCGGTGACATCGGCGGTCGGGCGATGGGTCATCTTCTCAGCGCCGACGACGAGGACGTTGCGGGCGCGTCCGGCGGTAATGGCATTCAGCCCGGCATGAATCGCGGCGGCGCCAGAGGCGCAGGCGTTCTCGCAGCGCGTCGCCGGTTTGAACCGCAGGTCGGGATGCGCCTGCAAAATCAGCGAGGAGGCAAAGCCGTCCGGCACCAACCCGGAATTGAAATGGCCGAGGAAGACGGCATCGATTTCCGCCGGCGGGATCCGAGCCTCCTTCAGCGCCTCGCGCGCCGCCTCTACGATCATACCCTCAAGCGTGTCTTCGAGCCGTCCGAAACGGGTGTGGCCGGAGCCGGTGATAAAGATGTCCTGCGTCATATGTCGTCCTCCAGCCCCGACAGTGATGTGAAAAACGCATGGCAGATATTGGTGAAACTACGTAGAAATATACGTATCACTTACGTAGATGCAGATGCAGCGAAGGGGGCGACCGATGGCTTACGACCAGATATCCGACGCAGATCTCAACCTTACCGGCTTCATGGATGCGCCCATCGGTCTGATGGTGTTGTCGAACCGGGTGATCCAGCGAATCAATACCGAGATCGAACGGATCTTCGGCTGGACCCGAGACGAGCTGGAGGGCCGGTCGATCCGGGCGCTCTACCCCTCGAGCGTGGATTACGAGAAGACCGGCTCACGCTGGCGGCGCTGGCTTGACGAGCGTCCACGCTATACCGACGAGCGCTTCATGCAGTGCCGCAGCGGAGAGATCATCTGGACCCGGGCGTCCGGGCGGACCCTGACCCCGGGGGATCCCTTTCGACTCATGGTCTGGACCTTCGAGCATCTCGAGAACCGTCCGCCGAATTCGGCCACGCTGACCCCCCGCGAACGCGAGGTCGCGCGCTACATCGTGAATGGTTACACCAGCAAGGAAACAGGCCTTGCCATGGGCATCTCGCCACGGACGGTCGAAGTGCATCGCGGCTCGGTGATGAAAAAGCTGGGCGTTCAGAATGCAGCCGAACTCGTTGCAAAAATGATCGTGCAAAACTGAACGTGACATGGCCGTCGCCCGGTCCGGTTGCGCGACATCGAAGCTCGGAAGGAATGGCCTCTTTCCCTGCAGGCTTCAGACGACGGCTCGAATCCCGGTGACCTTTCCCCGCGATTAGGGCCGGGGCGATCCAGAATCTTCCGGTCGATTTGCAGTGTTGAGCGACAGCGCGGAGACCGCAAGAGTCTCGAGCGCTGTCGCGGCGGTCGTGGTCAAAAACTGGACACCTCCGATAACCTCTCCGAACGATGATCTGGAATGCTGAGACGGGCATTTGGGACCCGTCAGGGCGGAGCTACCGTTTGGCGTGTGTCTACTTAACCTTCTTGGCTAACGAATGACATGACGGTTTCGAGCTAAACCGCACGTCCCTAGGTCATGTTGACAAATGGCGGACCCAGAGACGGATCGACGTGATGTCAATGAAGCCGAGGAAGCTCTCAGCGGTCTTGTCGTAGCGGGTCGCGACACGCCTGGCGTTCTTGAGCTTGTTGAAGCAGCGTTCGACCAGATTACGCAGGCGATACAGCGAGCGATCGACACCAATGCGCTTCTTGCGGGACTTGCGCATCGGTATCACGGGCAGGACGTTGCGCGCCTCCATGCCGTTTCTGATCTTGTCTGCATCGTAGCCGCGATCTGCGATGAGCACGCTCGGGCGGGGCAGATTATCCGCCATCACCAGATCGAAGCCGAGATAGTCTGACGTTTGGCCAGGCGTGATCTCTGTCCTCATGGGAAGCCCGTGTGCGTTGACGAGGAGGTGGATTTTGGTCGTAAAGCCACCTCGAGAACGGCCGAAACCCTGTCGTGGAGTCCCCCTTTAGCGCCCGCTGCCTGAGGGTGGGCGCGGATCACGGTACTGTCGATCATTTGCAGGGCGCTTGGCACGGCTCCGCTCTGGTTCAGGGCATCCATGATGTCCTGCCAGAGGCCCGCCAGTGTCCAGCGCCGGAACTGTCGGTAAACGCTTGACCATTTGCCGAACTCGCCAGGTAGGTAGGTCCCGCCATGGCGCCCCGGTTCGGGCAATCCAGAAAATCCCATCAAGGACGAGGCGGTGATTGGCGGCTTTGCGCCCGTTCGGGGCGCGGACGGCGAGTATGAAACCCTCGAAGAACGCCCATTCCTCGTCCGACATAAGATCTCGTGCCAAGCTGGTCTCCATCGCAGATGCCACCTTGAATCATGCCCTACGCACGAGCGGAATCCCTTTTGTCAACACGACCTAGCGAGGCGCAGCAGAAAGCGGCGTTGATCTCCGCGATGAGCTCCTCGAAGGCATATTTCTTCGAGCCGAACGAGCCGGAGAAATCGCGGTTGAGCCGATGGGGAGCGCCGCTGGCGTGGCCGAGTTCATGCAGGGCGGTGCGATGCCAATTGATCGGCTCGAAGTAGGCCTGCGGCGGCGGTACCTGCACATAGTCATGCGCGGGCGCGTAGAAGGCCCGGTTGCCGCCAATGCGGAAGTCGATCCCCGTCGCTGCTATCAGCGCTTCGACGCGCGGTTCGATCAACCCGACCGGCACCGGTGGCGCGGCAGCCGCCACATCCTCGGGGAGGTTCTCGCATTGATCGGTGTTGAAGACGGTGAAGCGCTTCAGGAACGGGATCGCCTGGGCGTCCTCGCCGGTCTCGCGCGCACGGCGCTTCTCGTCCTCCGGCACGAAGCGATCGGCATAGACGACAGTGGTGCCGCGTTCGCCCTTGCGGACATTGCCCCCGAGCGAGAGCGCCTGACGGAAGGTCAGCCAGCTCTGGCCGGAGAAGCCGCGTTCGATCACGGCGCCCCAAAGCAGCAGCACGTTGATCCCGGAATAGGTCTGTCCTGTCGAGGCGTTCTGCGGCATGGACAGCGGCGCCTTGGCCGCCGCCGTCCCCCAGGGTTGAACCCAGGGCACCCGGCCGACCTCCAGCTCGGCGATGATCTTGTCGGTGATTTCGGAATAGAGATTGGTCCGGTCGCCCTTGGCGTCCGATTTGCGGTTTTGTCTGGACATCGCGGTTCTCCGCGACGGGCGCCGGAGGCCTCTCCTCCAGCCCTCAACCCGTCACGGCGAACCGGTCCGCACTCTCACTCTCAAAGGGGCGTTGCGGGGGAATCCCCCGCTCGAAGGGGTCGGCCGAGACTATAGGCTCGGCCGCAAGGGAAGGCCTTCCCCTCTTGGGCTTTCCACGTTGTGGTCCCTACGCTTCCAATCAGCGGCGCGGTGGCTTCCAAACAGCCGAGCCAACAACGTCGTTGGTCTTTTCCTCTACTGCTCTACGTGATACAAAACCTCTCACTATGACTGTTGAAGTGCGAGAATATGTATCTATGCCTCAGGTCCGGTCCCAGCGCTCGATAGCCCATGACCTCCTAGCGACGCGTGGGATTATGCGACTTGCGGAACTCAGAGAAGCCGGTGTCACCGCCGCAACCGTTAGCCGCATGGAAAAGGATGGCGAGGTGATCCGGCTGGCGCGTGGACTCTATCAGCTTCCCGACGCAGAGCTCGACGCAAATCACAGCCTCGCTGAGGCGGCCAAACGTTTTCCTAAAGGCGTGATCTGCCTTGTCTCGGCGCTCGCCTTTCATGAACTCACCGATCAACTTCCGAAGAAGGTCTGGATGGCGATCGGCCGGAACGACTGGACGCCGAAGTCGAGTGATGTGCTGATCCGTGTGCTACGTTTCTCGGACGATCTGCTTGCCGATAGCGTCGAAACCCATGTGATCGAAGGTGTGTCGGTAAAGGTGTTCGGCGTGGCAAAGACCGTCGCGGACTGCTTCCGCCATCGCGGCAAGATCGGTCTTCCTGTTGCACTCGAAGGCCTGCAGGAGGCTCTGCGCCAACGTAAAGCCACGCCCGCCGAGATCGCGAGGGCTGCCGACATAGGCGGGGTCGGTACGGTGGTCCGCCCCTATCTGGAGGCGCTGACCGCCAATGGCTAAGGAGATCAAGAATATCGGCGCTTCGGTGCGAGCGCGGCTGCTCACGGTCTCAAAGGCGAACGGACAGAGTTTCGATCTGGTGCTCACGCGTTTCGCGCTGGAACGCCTTTTGTTCCGGCTCGGCCAATCGCCCCATGCAGACCGCTTCGTGCTGAAAGGCGCGATGCTGATGATGAGCTGGTTCGACGATCCGCACCGCGGGACGCGTGATCTCGATCTTCTGGGTTTCGGCGACCCGAGCGAAGACGCGATGCTGGCAACCTTCCGGGACATCCTCACCCAGGATATTGAAGACGGCGTCGTGTTCGATCCGGAAACATTGCGCGTCGACCGCATTCGCGAAGAGCTCGATTATGGCGGCCTTCGGTTACGTACGATCGCCTCGGTAGGCGGCGCGCGGATCAATCTGAGTATCGATATCGGCTTTGGCGATGCGCTAGAGCCTGGGGCGGAAGTCGTTGACTACCCGGTCATGCTCGACTTCCCCGCGCCACGGTTGCGCGCCTATGCGCGGGAGACCGTCATCGCCGAGAAATTCCAGGCGATGGTGGCCCTCGGCCGGGCGAACAGCCGGATGAAGGACTTCTACGATATCTGGATTCTCAGTCGGTCATTCAGCTTCGATGACGACAGGCTTGCACAGGCCATCGCCGCGACTTTTACGCGGCGCGAGACGGCGATTCCGATTGATCTGCCCGATGCGCTTACGTCGGCATTTGCGGCGGACGAACAGAAGCAGAGGCAGTGGCATGCATTTATCGAGGATGTTGCAGTTGATCCGGGGCCTCTTGCACTGGTTATTGAGGAACTAGCCGGTTTCTTGATGCCACGGGCCAGGCGAGCAAATGAATTAGATCAATAGTAGTAGAGTAGAAGGTTGCTCTGACGAAAACATTCAGGGACAAAAGCATTTATGGGGGGGCTTATGCTAAATCGCGGATCGGAGTGGCGCAGGTGGGAGCCACATATCCATGCACCCGGCACGGTGATGAACAATCAGTTCAGCGGGCCGAACGCATGGGACGACTATCTCAAGGCGCTTGAACAGGCGACGCCGGTCATCGAGGCGATTGCTGTCACCGACTACTACGTGACCGACGCTTATCGGGAAGTCCTGCGATACCGGGATGCGGGCAGACTCCCGAACACCGCCCTCATCTTTCCGAACGTGGAGGTAAGGCTCGACGTTGCGACTTCGAAAGGAGGCTTCGTCAATCTGCATCTTTTCGTCAGCCCCGAAGATCCCCAGCACATCGAAGAGTTGCAACGGCTATTGTCGCGTCTGCAGTTCAACGCGATGCAGGATCGGTTCGACTGCACGCGCGCCGACCTGATCAGGCTGGGTAAGAAAGCGGATCCGAACATTACCGACGATGGAGCCGCACTCGCCTATGGCGCGAGCCAGTTCAAGGTCAATTTCCAGCAGCTTCGGGAAGTGTATGCGGAGAGCGGCTGGGCGAAAAAGAACATTCTGATCGGCGTGGCAGGCGGGGCGAACGATGGAACATCGGGCGTTCGAGAGGCCGCCGATCAAACCATCCGACGTGAGATCGAAGGCTTTGCCCATGTGATATTCGCCAGTAGCGAAGCGCAGCGGGAATTCTGGCTAGGCCGCAAACCTTCAATGTCTGCCGATGAAATTCGTAAAGTGTACGGTGGCTTGAAGCCGTGCCTGCATGGAAGCGATGCACATGACCTCGAGAGTGTTGCTTCTCCGTTCGGGGACCGCTTCTCCTGGATCAAGGGCGGGCTCGAATTCGACGCGCTGCGGCAAGCATGTATCGACCCGGGCGACCGGGCACATGTCGGGAGCGAGCCGCCAGCGTCGGCAACGCCTTCGCAGGTGATTGCCGGAATCGAAGTTCTCGATGCGCCATGGATGAAGACGTCGACCATACCGCTCAATCCGGGCCTGGTCGCGATCATCGGAGCCCGCGGTTCCGGCAAGACGGCTCTGGCAGACATGATCGCAGCCGGCTGCGATTCGATCCCGGACGATGCCTGGAAAGCCGACGAATGGGCGAACCCCTCCTTCCTCGTTCGCGCTCGCCCACTTGTGGGTGATGCAAAGGTAAGGGTGAAGTGGGCGGCTGGAGACCCCGAAACGCGCGCCCTTGATGGCTCCGACGCCAACGGGCCGTTCAGCTATGAACGCGTGCGATATCTGTCTCAGCAGTTTGTCGAGGAGCTCTGCTCGTCAAACGGCCTGACCGACGGGCTGCTCCGAGAAATGGAGCGTGTGATTTTCGAGGCGCATCCCGATGAAACCCGGGACGGCGCGCTAAATTTCGCGGAGCTGTTGGAACAGCGCGCATCACGGCATCGTCTCGCTCGCGCCAGGGAGGCCGAAGCAGTCGCCCAGATCTCTGATCGCATCAGTATAGAGCTGGAGAAGGAGAAGCTCGTCGCCAGCTACGAGGCGGAGGTAGCGAAGAAAAAGAAGCTGGTCGATGCCTATACCGCCGACCGCGCCAAACTGGTTTCGAAAGGCAGCGAAAAAAGAGCTCAGCGACACACGGAGCTGGCCGGTGCGGCTAACCAGGTCCGCGCAAAGCTTCGCCGGTACACAGGGCAGCGACAAACATTTCTCGCCATACAAGATGAAGTGAAGGACATGCGCCGCAACCAGGCGCCTGAAGCGCTTCGCCATGCTCAGTCGCGGCATGAGCACAGTGGAATGACAGACGAGCAGTGGGCCGCCTTCCTGTTGGACTATACGGGACCGGTCGATGACAATCTGAGCGCCTATGTGAAATGGGTCGATGGCGAAATCGCCAAACTCAAGGGCACACCGCCGCAGCCCGGCGCCCCGAACACCCCCTATTTTCCCGACGACACCGATCTCACCACGATAACCCAAGCGGTGCTGGACGCCGAGATGGCGCGGCTGGAAAAGCTGGTCAACGCCGACAAGGATGCCCAACGTCGCTATGCAGCGCTATCCAGCAACATCGCGACCGAAACAGCGGCACTGCAGACGCTGACGGAGAAGCTGAACGATGCCAAGGGCGCCAAGGACCGCGCCCGCCAGCTACAGGCCGATCGTGAGGCGGCCTATGGCAGGGCTTTTGATGCGCTGGTCGCGGAGCAGTCTGTTTTGGAAGAACTATACGCGCCGTTGATGGCGCGACTTGGCGCATCCTCGGGCACCTTGAAGAAGCTCTCGTTCTCCGTCGCACGCATAGCCGACGTGGAACAATGGGCAGATGTGGCCGAGGATGGCCTTATCGACCTGAGAAAGACCGGCTCCTTCCGAGGGAAGGGAACGCTTCAGCAAAAAGCAAATGAGGTACTGAAATCCGCTTGGGAAACTGGAGATTCCGCCGCGGTAATTACGGCGATGGCGGAGTTCCGACGGCTGTACCAGAACGATCTGCTGGACCATTCACCGGTTGCGAGAACAGATCAGGCCGAGTTTCGTGTGTGGTCGAAACGCTTCGCTCAATGGCTGTTCAGTACTGATCATATCGAAATCCGATATGGGATCGAATACGATGGTGTCGATATACGCAAACTGTCACCCGGCACGCGCGGGATTGTCCTTCTGCTTCTCTACCTGGGTTTAGATGACAAGGATGACCGGCCGCTTCTCATCGATCAACCAGAAGAAAATCTAGACCCGAAATCGGTATTTGACGAACTAGTACAGCTATTCACCGAGGCCAAATCACATCGCCAGGTGATCATGGTCACGCACAATGCTAACTTGGTAATAAATACTGACGCGGACCAAATCATCATTGCCGAAGCCGGCCCGCATCCTCACAATTCGCTCCCGCCGATCACCTATGTTTCCGGGGGATTGGAGAATGCAGAGATTAGAAAAATGGTGTGCGATATTCTCGAAGGCGGCGCAGGGGCTTTTCAGGAGCGCGCCAGACGTTTGCGTGTGAGGCTCGACAGATGATCGTCGCCGACAACGAGACGGCGGTCGATCTTCTCTACTACGAAGCGATCGCCAAGACGGTGGTCCGTCTTGTCAGTGAAAAGTCGGACGAACCTCTGAGCGTAGGTGTTCACGGCGACTGGGGCGCCGGCAAATCCAGCATCCTCATGATGGTGGAAGAGGCATTCTCCGACGACGACCGTGTTCTCTGCGTGCGGTTTAATGGCTGGCTGTTCCAGGGCTTTGAGGACGCAAAGGCGGTTTTGATCGAAACCATCGTCGAGGAACTGCGCCGCAAGCGCCCCACGTCGCAGAAAGTCGCTGAACAGGCGAAGAGGGTGTTGAAACGGGTCGACTGGATGAAGCTCGCACGCAAGGCGGGAGCATATGGCCTGACGTTGGCCACCGGGATTCCCCATCCCGACACGATCAAGGATCTTGGTGAAGCCGCGCGAAGTCTCCTCGGGAAGGGTGCCGAGGACGTGTCGCCGGAGAATCTGGCTGCGCTCGCCAAGGGTTCTGACGAGTACTTGCGCGAAGTCGCTGAAGAAAGCGCGCCCGAACAGATGCACGCTTTCCGGGAGGAGTTCGCCAAACTCTTACAGGACGCCGAGATCGATCGCCTGGTGGTCCTTGTCGACGACCTCGACCGATGCCTTCCGAATATTGCGATCGAAACGCTGGAGGCGATCAGGTTGTTTCTGTTCGTACCACGAGCAGTCTTTGTCATCGGAGCGGACGAGGGGATGATCGAATACGCCGTGCGGCAACATTTCCCGGACCTGCCTGTGGCTACTGGTCCAGCCTCCTATGCTCGCAACTACCTGGAGAAGCTGATCCAGGTTCCCTTCCGTCTGCCCTCGCTCGGATATGCCGAGACACGGATCTATGTAACGCTGCTCTTGGTGCTGAACGTCTTCGGCGAGGAATCCGACGAGTTCCAGAAATTGACCGCGCTGGCGCGCGAGGTATTGCGCCGCCCGTGGAAAGGCCCTGGCCTCGACCGGAAGGCGGTCGAGCAGGCCTTAGGCGGCGTACCGGTCGAGGTAGAGCGAGCGATGGAGTTGGCCGGGCGGATCGCTCCGATCCTGGCGGACGGCGCGCGGGGTAATCCGAGGCAAATAAAGCGCTTCATCAACACGATGATGCTTCGTCTGGCTATCGCGGAAGAGCGCGGCTTCCGCGATGAACTGAACATCTCGGTACTCGCCAAGATCATGCTCGCGGAACGCTTCGCCCCTGAGCTCTACGACGCGATGGCGCGCGGGTCCGCGAACACTGGGGCGTCGGAGGAACTCGCGGCGCTCGAAGCCGTGGTCGCAGCCCCTCCCTCCGGCCTGGAGACGAAGTCGGCGGACGGGAAAACAACTGGTCCGTCCACGGAGACTTCGTTGCCCGATTGGCCAAACATCGAATGGGCGAAGCAGTGGGCGGCCATTGATCCGCCTCTCGCCGAAAACGATCTCAGACCATACGTCTTCGTAACCCGAGACAGGCGAAGCGTTTTTGGCGCGGTCACATCCCTGGGCGAACTGGACGAACTCGTCGCCAAGCTTCAGGGCTCGCCGCTACAGGTGAAGCAGGCTGCGGCGGAAGTTGCTCGGCTTCAGTCGATTGAAGCGGAACAGGTCTTCGACGCGCTGCGCGCCAAAGTGCGAGATGCAGAGGACCTGGCTCAAGAGCCCGCGGGCGTGAAGGGGCTGGCCGAGATGGCGCGTCAGCATCCCTTCCTTCAGAGGCCGTTGCTCTCATTCGTGCAGGATCTTCCGGTCTCCAAACTCGGCCCTTGGACTGTCAGCGGCTGGGCGTCAGTCTTCAGCGAAATCGACGTAGGTTCGGACTTTGCGACGACGCTCAAGGGATGGGCCGATCAGGACGATAACAAGCCGCTAAAGGCTGCAGCGAGCGCGGCGATGAAACTCTCCAGCAAGCGGAAGCGTAGCTGATGGGGACGTCAGGAACATTCGACGGCTCCAAAAACGGGCTGGTTCCGAGCTGGGTCGACGAGCCCGCGTCGCCGCCCGCGGCCGCGCCCGACAATGCCGAGCCAGAATCCACAGGGGGCGACGGGAACGGGGGACCGGATCAAAACGGGGAGGCGCCGGCCGGGCCGACACCGGCTCAGGCATACCCGCCGATACCTGCCGTTCCAGCGAGTTCGGGTCTCGGTGGCGCTCGCGGGAACATGACGAGGGGTGCGCGAACATCTGATGAGCGAGCCCTGCGGCGTGGCGCGAGCCGATATGTAGGTGCGAGCGGTGGCGGACGCGCTGCGGCGAGCCGTATGCCGAACTCCCGCGCCGTGGCCGGAGGCGTAGCCGGCCTCGCGAGGAACTTCGTAAATCAGGGTCCGGCAGAGGCGCTGAGGCGGTTCAATCTTGAGGGCATGGCGGGAGCTGCCGCCGAGGACGTGTTCGTCGCTTTGACGGATATGCTGTGTCCTGCGGGCGGCACCATTGACGAAGCGATCGCGAGGGACGCGATGCTTGAGACGGTCGCCGATCTAGCAGCGGCAGGTGTCGGGAACTTCGATGAGCTCTCCGCAGACGATTTGCGCGAGTTCTTCATCGGGGTGGTGAGCCGTTCGATCGAAGGGAAAATTCTCAATGAGGTAGGAACCAACGCCATCGCGGCGCCTTCGGACATCGGCGGGGTCGAACGCGCGCAAGCCATGCTGCATGACTTCGTTGAAGGTTGTGTGCGTGATGAGTTCGATGTGCGCGGAACCGATCTGAGCGACCTGGATGCGGCGGCCATCGATAGCTTCGTCGACGATCTCTACAGCGCAGCACTCGATCTGATCGAAGCCTTGGGAGACGACGGATGAGAAGGTTCAGTCTGATCGGTCGGCTTGGTCCCGACGACAAGGGCAAGATCAACTTGGTCCAGTCCGACTCCGACGTATTCGAGATCGATTTCCTGGACGGTGACCTGCGCATGGGGTTCGGCATCGGTCACGCGTTAGACCAACTCGCCTTCCTCGGGCTGCAACCTTCGGAGAAGGGAATTGACCTCGTCGTCCTCGCCGCGCTCGTCAACGCCGGGGACACGAGAGTCTCCCGCAAGCTGAACGCTCAAGACGGCTGGACCCGCGAGATCGATCTCTACGTCCCGGTATCTGCTGTCGCGGCCTGGACGGAGAGCACTGGATCGATCGAGTCAATGTTGCGCTTTCTCTCCGGGGATCGGTGGCGTGTCTTCTTTCACGACCGGACAAAGAGGACCAGAACCCTCGCCGTCGCTCCGAAACGCTTGGCGATCGACGGGCTGACAAAGGTCAGCCTCCTTTCCGGTGGTTTGGACAGTCTCATCGGCGCAGTCGATCTCCTGAGCGGCAGTGAACGCCCGCTGTTCGTCAGTCACTACTGGGACAGCGAGACTGCCAAAGCCCAAGCCTATATCCTCGACCGGTTGGAAAACCGGTTCGGCAAAGAGGCCTTCAAGAGCCTCCGGGTGCGGCTGGGGTTCGACAAGCACCATCTCACCACCGGGGAGACGGAGAACACCCAGCGGGGACGGTCCTTCCTCTTCTACTCACTGGCGACGCTGGCAGCGTCGGCGATAGATGGACGGACCACGGTCGACATACCGGAGAACGGCCTCATCGCGCTCAACGTGCCCCTTGACCCGTTGCGATTTGGGGCCTTGAGCACGCGGACGGCGCATCCGCACTTCATCGCAAGCATGCAGAGGTTAATCGATGCTCTCACCCTCGATGTCGAACTGAACAACCCATACAGGCACATGACGAAGGGCGAGATGGTTGCGAACTGCGCCGACAAATCTTTCCTTGAGAAGATCGTGGCGAACTCCATGTCTTGCTCGTCGCCGGCGAAGGCGCGCTACAAAAAGCTCTCCCCTCGGCACTGCGGGTACTGCGTCCCGTGCCTGATCCGTAGAGCTTCGCTCGAAGTCGGTCTCGATGGAGACGATGAGACGCTCTACATGGTTGAGGATCTAAAGGGACATATCCTGGCGTCCGACCAGCCCGAAGGGGAGCACGTCCGGTCCTTCCAGCTGATGGCCAAGCGGATCAGGGCGAAGCCGGATCTCGCGAAGATACTGGTCCACAAGCCTGGTCCGCTCCATGACAAGCCGGATGAGATACCGGATTATGCCGACGTGTTTCGACGTGGCGTCCTTGAAGTCGCCGAGCTCCTGAAAGGTGTTCGGGCACGGCCGGGCGGGTGACTATGCGGCCTGACTACGTGGATTTCCATACGCATCTCGACCTCTATCCCGACCTCGCGAGAGCGATTGCGGCCTGCGATCGCAAGCGCGTAGCGACCTTGGCGGTTACGACTACCCCGAAGGCGTTTGAAAGAAATGTCGAACTGTCCGCAGACAGCGACTTCGTACGGGTTGGGCTCGGTCTGCATCCGCAGCTCATCGCTGATCGGCATCTTGAGATCGACCTGTTCGAGAAGCTCTTGCCGCTGACGCGCTATGTCGGAGAGATCGGGCTTGATCGCGGACCCGCTCATTATCGGTCTTTCGAGCTGCAACAGTCGGTCTTCGGCAGAATTCTCCGAGCCTGCTCCGAACATGGCGATAAGATCCTGAGTCTGCACAGCGTCAGGGCGACAAAGCCGGTCCTGGACATGCTCGATGAGCATCTTCCCCCAGATCGGGCGGGCGTCGTCTTGCATTGGTTCACGGGCAGCAAGGCTGATGTGCGCAGGGCCGTTGATCGCGGCTGCTATTTCTCCGTGAACGAGGGTATGCTCGCTTCCGCGACCGGATTGCGCGTGATGCGCGAAATACCAATCAACCGTGTTTTGACCGAGACGGACGGACCCTTCCTCTCTCGCGGTAACGAGCCGATCGAACCCGGCGAAGTTGGCCGCGCGGTCGAAATGGTCGCCTCTTCGGTGGGGTCGTCGGTCGAGAACGCCCGCTCGCAGATTCTATCAAATCTCAAGAGGCTCCTGCAGGGCGACTAGACGACGTCTTTTATGGCAATGGTGATCCGTGGTCATCAGACAACTATTCGTGGCCTGCCGCTTCGGCTCGCAAGGTCTGGATGGCCAGTGCGTAGTCCTCGGAGTTCAGCCAGTGGGGCGCCCGCTCTTCAATTCTCTGCCAGATTTCGCCATCGTCAAATGTGCGGATGCCATGGCGCACATTCTCAAGGAAGTAGCGCTCATAGCCGCCGCTCTGACTGAGCCACGCATCTGCGACGGAATGCGCCCGAGGCGGTACAGTGATCGGCTTGGTGGCAGTGGCCAGTATGACATCCATGTCCGCTGGTGCCCCGTTCCCGGTTTCCGGCCAGACGATATCGAGAATGCCATCCGCATCAACTACAGAGAGTCCCTCCGTTCGACACGTCCGGAAATGGGCATTCCAGGCCTGTGCCAGCGCTTCTCTGGATTCATCACTCCCAAGCAGCGCCCCGACGCAGCCCCAAGCACTGCCGATCGCGCCTGATCGGGAGTTGGGAGCTTCCGCCTTCCACAGGGCCTCGACTTCGTCTTTCAAGTCATCGATCGTTTCAATCTCAAGTTGACATGGCACTAGAACCGCCATGCCTGACGGATCGTTGCGTCGAAAAGTCATCGTGTAGGTGTTGCCCCGCGAGGTCGACTTGCGCCCGTAATAAATAGGTGCGCGCACCGGGATACTGGCACTCATGTCCAGCCGCCTTTTGCGCCAGTCGGTCCGCCCGTTTTCTTCGTCCCAGTACAGGGAGCCTATGATCAGGATGCCGCATTTCATCAAGAACAACCTAGCACATAGATGCTGATTGGAATTGCGCTAAGGGTTGAGGTTGTATGGAGATTGTCTGTCATTAAACCGTCGTTCGTAGTGTGCGACGTGGCCCGCGCTAGCGCCTACTTTCGCCTGATTTGCTGAATTAGTCTGTTTGCGTCGGAACTGAGCTGGCTACTTTCGAGAGTCTCGATCAGGCGCCCTGGGAAATTAATCTCGTACCAAGCCTTCTTTTTATCGCGATGTGCCGAATACCCCTCATCTGACGTCATCCCCCAGTGTTCCCAGAAGTATTTTTCCCCACCTACTCGAAGTGTGAAATCCGGCAGAAAGAAGCTGCCGTCATCAGCATAAAGCGGCTCTTCATATGAAAATGGAATGGCTGCTTGGTGGAGCAAGTTTGCGATGATCACCTCGGATTTCGACCGCACCATGTCCCCGCTAAGCGCTTCATGAATCTTGCCGCTTTCATACCAGTTGCTTCTATCCAACAGGCGCTCGTCAACAGTCCTGAAATGACCGAAAAGCGATGACGAAACGAGTACGCTCTGTGCGTTCTCTTTCCGCCTCGCATCCAGCAATGGTGAGAGATTACCCTGAACATACAGCCTGCAATGGCCTTGGGCGCGCGTTAGTGCGGTGTAGAGAAGCTCCGCACTGAGCGGTCGCCGAGACGCAGGGAGGACAACGAATGTCTGCTCGAATTCGCTTCCCTGTGACTTGTGAATAGAGATTGCGTAAGCAAGTTCGAGATTATTCTCGACGCTCTCGGATGTGAATCTACCTCTTGTCGCTGTTGGGATTTCGCGACCGTAGTTTACGCAAATCTTCTCTTTTCGCGCGAATTTAACCTGAAATCGTTTCAGGCGCTTTTTGCTGTAGCCCGCGAAGACCTTCTTAAGATCTGCCCGGTCGAAATTATGGGGTTCGACATACCCAATTTCTCCGTTAAATAACTCAACTTGGCGGGCTTTTCCGATAGCGAAATCAAAGGCCCACAGTCCCCGTCGAGATGTTCTGTTCTGGATCTGGATGACCTTGTCGTTCAACGTGATGCCGTCAACTGCACCCACACGGTCTATCAGGTCATTTGTCAAAACAGATTGAAGCTCAATATTCAGCGCCTCGACGCCATGAAGCTCCCCGCGGTGAGGGGTTAAGACCTGCAAGCGCTCGGGATTGTTCTGGACGATCTCATTGCGCCACAACTTATAAATTGGCGGGTCAGCCTCTTCTCGCGGCAGGACTGAGACCAGGTCTGACACTAGGCTAGCCACGAGGTCATCGGCCGAGTTCCAATAGACAACATCCAGATCTTCGTCGATCTTCCCCCCTTGGTGCACCTTCTGAAGGAGCTGCTCTGCCTCAGGCGTCGTTTGTTGGCTTTGCACCGCCGAATCTACCAAAAATAGTTCTGCCAGATCGAGGATGCCTTGACCCTTCCCGTCGAGCCTATTTTCCATCTGACGCATATTAGTCTCAAGAACCGCCAGATTATGCGTTTCGGCTTCGCGCAGCCATTCGATGATATCCGAGAAGACGCGCCCCCTGCCGATCGGAGGAAGCTGATTGTGATCGCCAACAAGGATGAGACGCTTCACGTTTTGCCATTCGATTGATCGGAAGAATGTGGCGGCGAGCGCAAGATCAAGCATGGATGTTTCGTCGATGACGATCGTGCCTTCGAGATCAGAGCGTTTTCCACCCCATCTCTTGAAAGTCAGGTTGTCATTGAGCCAGCCGTTTGAAGCCAAGAAGGAGTGGATCGTCGACACGTCGACACCAGCTATCTTGTGACGTTCGAATACGGCGCGTACACGGTCCGTTGCCTTGCCGGTCGGCGTCATCACATGGATCGGCGCGCCAACTCCCTCGACCTGCCGGATGCCTTTGACTATGGCACGGATGATGGTTGTCTTTCCGGTGCCCGCACGACCGGACACAACCGAAAGAGGCAACCTAAATATTTGAGCACATTGCTCTGCTTGGGCTGCGACTGCCTTCTGGTATTTCTCACCACCCTTCTTCGAGAGGAGCGATTCATCATCAGAAACAGCTCGCAGCCAAAACCCATCTGGGAGGGGGCGGGACAGAGCAATGGCGGGCCGGTCGAAAAGCTCTGTGAGCGCCTTTTCGACCCTACGCTCATCCTGAAACACCTGCTTCAAATAGAGGTAGAGGCGCTCATCTTCCTTCTTGAGCACCAAGGCTTTTTCGAGCGGATCTCGGTCAACTTCAAAGTATCTTAGGCTGAAATTATGCCGTTTCCATTCCGGCATCCGATCCATTCGGGCATTGATTTCCTTCAGAATGATATCCGCCGGACGGAAGGTCTGATTAGGTCATGTTGACAAATGGCGGACCCAGAGACGGATCGACGTGATGTCAATGAAGCCGAGGAAGCTCTCAGCGGTC
>NZ_QNVX01000017.1:130703-146760 GCF_003314725.1 Rhodovulum sp. BSW8 | reverse complement strand
TCACCCACCGTCAGTCCGGGAGCTTGAATCATTCAGCCGTAGCGGTTTCAAGCAGATCAATGGGTCCTGAGCCTAGGGAAGCTCTCGAAAACAGGCATCTGCACATGGTCGCTGCCGCCTGCATAATGGGCAGAATTCCCGCCATGGCGAATGTCCGCCCCTGTTGCGGCAAAGAACGCGTCCGCCCGTTCGTTCCGCTCGGCGGGGTCAATGACGGGCTCGGGCTTCACATAGTAATGCTCGGGTAAGCCTTCGATCTGCTCGACATTGAACACGCTATAGCCCTTCATGAAGGGGATTTTCCGCTCTTCCTCGCTGCCGTCGTCCTGTTCCTCGGTCTTGGTGATGGTGTTGGCATAGACAACCAGATTGCCGCGCTCGCCCTTGCGGACATGCGCGCCCATCTCCTTGGCCTGTTTGTAGGTCATCCAGTAGGGGGAGAGATAGCCGCCTTCCAAGGCTGCGCCCCAGAGCATAAGAATGTTGATGCCGTTATAGGGAACCCCGTTATGCCGCAGGGGCTTGATGATGCGGCCATCCATGTTGCCCGCTGACCATGGCTTGAGCCACGTCAATTCGCCCTTTTCAAGGTCGGCCACAATCTTGTCGGTGACTTTCTGATAAACGTCTTGTTTCATTGGCTTTTTCCTTTCTTTGAAAGCCGGTTGCGCATGCAACCGGACTAGGCCCGCGCCAATGAGCGGGGGGATGGCCGTCAAGACCGTGCCCGGCGGAGGGGGATCACCCGTCCTGCACGACCGGAGATCATCGAAGGGAGGAAGGTCGGGGAGACCGCCGGGCACGCCCGCAGCCTATGCGAAGGGCTTGGTCTTGATGGCCTGGGGGTCGCAGACCCCATACAAATGCACTCGGCCTTCAGCCCGAACGGGCTGGCCGCATTCTTTTACGCAAGGGATGGAAGCCGAATGGCCGAGACCGCCATCGGCGGGCTCGGTTCACGACAGCCCGACCCAGAGGGTGCGCTGAGAAGATACTCAAGGTAAAGAATCACGCTCAAAGTCTGCCGGGAGAATCCAAATGTTGCGCAACCAGAAGGTACTGTGCCAATATATAGCGCTAATGACTAGCTGATGAATGAGAGGAACGTTGAGTAAAGAGCCTATCGCGATTGAACCCGTGCGTGCTTCACGGGCGGGACATACGTTCCATGAGCGCTGGGCAGCACGCAGGGCATTACAGCTCGTATTCCCAAAGGATGATCTGTTTGCCATAGCCGTCGAGGGTCTATCGACAAACGAAACTGCCGAGCTGGGCAAAGAAGCCGAGGATATTGCGGATCTTATCCTCTATTATGGCGAAGGCGACACGTTTCTTACGTGCGAGAAGCTCACGACACTCCAGTTCAAGTATAAGACGACCGAAGCTCCGGCGACTTCATCTTTTTTGAAGAAAACGATTCAAAAATTTGCCGCCAGCTTAATTGGCTATGAGAATAAATTCGGAAAAGACGAGGTCGAGGGGAAGATATCATTTTCTTTCGTTACAAATGGCGCGTTCTCCGATCAGCTGTGGGAAGCAATTCGTTGCCTGGCCGAAGGCACAAAGCCAAAAACAACCTCGGCTCAAGATCAATACTGCCACCTTAAGCAATGGTGCCGGGCAAAAGGTGTCGAGGCCGAGCGCCTATTTCCATTGGTTGAATTTCGCGCATCCACCAAAGACCTATCTGCACAAAACAGGAAGCTCCACAAGACACTAAGTAATTGGAGCGCCGGTGTAGATAGTCAGGCACGCATGCGTTTGCATGGCCTCGAGGAGCTGATCCGCGAGAAGGCAGGCATATCAGGTCAAAAAAACAATCTAGTGAAACGGGAAGATGTTCTGGACGCTCTGAGTTGCGAGCCGGAAGACCTATTCCCTGCAAATACCGAGTTTGTGGATGTCGGTGCGGTCGTCGAGCGGGAGGCGCTCGCTCATGCGGGAGATTTGATCGAGCAATCCACTTTGCCTGTCTTTATTTACGCGGAGGGGGGCGTCGGCAAGACGGTCTTTGTCCAAAGCCTTGCTGCACACCTGAACCAGAAGTTTGAGCCCGTTCTATTTGATTGTTTTGGAGGCGGTGCATACCGCGCAGAAGATCAATCGAGGCATCTGCCCAAGATTGGACTTCTGCAAATTGTAAACGAACTAGCATCGAGAGGTTTGTGTGATCCTCAGCTCCCTTCTGACGGTCAGCGTGATGCGCTAGTCCGCGCCGCCAGAAAACGGCTTGAGCAGGCCGCCTCCACGATCAAGGAACAATCCGCGAAACTAGGTATCTTGGTCATTATCGATGCTGCCGACAATGCGCAACTCGAAGCGGAAAACCGCAAAGAAGATGGGTTTCCGAGGTTGCTTCTGGCCAGCTTGAGCCGCGAACCAGTCGAAGGTGTCAAGCTCGTCCTCACCGCTCGCCCACACAGGATGGATTCCGTGATTGGCAAAAGCCAGGTGGAGCGCTTCGAGCTCGGAGCCTTCACCGAGGCCGAAACCCGCGCCTTTCTTGAGGACAGGCGCGACGGTCTCAGCCAGTTGGAGTTTTCAAAAGCGTTGGCCCGCTCCGACGGCAATGCCCGGGTACTCGAATATCTTGTGAAGAGCTGGGAAGAGAACATCTCGGAAACGGCTCCCAGGAAGAAGATCACGGTTGAAGAATTAATCCACCGACAGTGCGACAACATCTTTCGTTCTCTTCATCAGGCGGGGTGGGCTGATGAGGAGGTGAATCAGTTCTTTGCTGCGATCTCGCTCTTGCCGCCGCCTATTCCCTTGCCGGAGATGGCAACAGCACTCGGCTGGCCGGTGTCGAAAATTCGTAGCGCTGTCGCTGATCTCGCGCCGATGCTTGAGGTGGTGAAGCATGGGGCGATTTTTCGGGATGAGCCAACAGAGACGTTTATTCGGGAAGAATACGCCCACGAAACAAGGACCCAACAGGCGATTGCTGAAAGACTGTATACGTCTCAGAGCACGTCACTATATGCAGCGGAAGCGCTGCCTCACTTTCTTGTTGTTATCGGTGATAGCGACCGCGCCTATGCACTTTCGGTATCGAAAGAATATCCAGCAGACATCCACTCCGAGTATGGCCGACGCCGATTGAAACTCCTTCGCCTGCACGCGGCCTTTAGCCTTGCCGTTAGAAGCAAGGACAACGACCGAGTGCTACATCTCACCATGCAACTTGCGCAAGTTGCCGCGGCAAATGCCAAGGGAGACGAGTTCATTCGCCGCTCGCCTGGAGTGGCAGTTTGCCTTGGGGATCAAGATACGTCACGACGACTGTTTCAGGATCGGTCGGGCTGGCGCGGTGCACGGGATGGGAGACTAACCATCGCGTTTTCCTTCCTGGGGGAGGCAGAGGAAGCCGACATTCATCAGAGCCGAGCCGTTAGGTGGATCAACTGGCAATTTCAGAACGGACGCGAAGATGACTCCTTCAAGCGCGCAGGTCCAGATGTTTTCGACTTTTCTGCCGCAGTATTCCATAGCATTCTTGACGGTCATTTCGAGATTGCCGATCATAACCTAGAGAGTTGGAGTTTTTCCTTCGCCTTTGCTGTATGTAGTCAGGTTATTAAGCTGGCGACACAACTTGAAACGCTCAGAGGCATCAATGTTCTGGACGATCTTGCGAACTTTGCATCCAGCAAGAAGTGTCAATCAATCGCCCTGCCACTTTCACTGCTTGCGAGTTCGCACAAGCTTCTACCGGAACAACTACGCAGAATAGCACGCTCAGCGAGCGCAAAGGTGCGGGGTGCGGACATTGATATTTTCGAAGAGGGCTATGATCCCGAACACCGGCAACAGGCGGCGCTGGCAGAATCAGCCCTTTCAGCACTAATCCACAACTCAAGGCAATCAGCACTCAACATCGTCAGCGCTGCCAATGGCGAACGCCCTACAAGCTATGACTACGGTGAGCGTCACGGCCTCTTTCGGGCTTGGACGCCGATTCTGAGCGCATGCATAGGCGCGTGGGCAAAGGGTAGGCAACTTCAGTTTCACGATCTCCTGCCGCGCGATGTAGAGGTGACCCGTAAGGTTAAGTCCCTCACCAATCGTCAGGACCTGGTCGCGCATCTCGAAGGCCTTACAAGGTCGCGTGCAAAAGGAAGTCGAAAAGGACAGAAGACTGAAGTCCTGGAGCGTCGTTTCTCAAGGAATGAATGTGAAAATATCAGCAAGGGCATCGAACTCGTCATCTATCTTGCCGAGACATTTCAGAGTATTATCCTTTTGCGCCAAAGCCCGACCAAGAGCGATTTCCACGAGTTTCTGGAGCGTTGGCTTTCAAAACTCAGACTTGATCTCCATAGGCGCTTCGAAGAAGCACATGACCATTTGACAAGGAATGTTGGGCTTGCGTTCGCACAAATATTTCTGCAGCATGCGCCCAAAATTTCAGAGGAAGATGCGCGCACATTAGTTGACATTCTATCTGGCGGGCGGTTTCACATTGGTGAAAGACTAGAAACCCTTGCGCTAATGGCAAGACATCCAAATCTCCATGCAATTTCCGGTGAACTTGCGCGGAAGATATCAGAGGATATCAGCAAAGACGAGTATATCGGTCAACGCGGCGAACAATACTCGCGCCTTGCTGAAGCCGTTTTGCCCTTGGGCATTCCAGAAGCCACGGCGTATTTTCGGGAGGGATTGGCGCAACTCGATCAAATGGGCGGCGATGACTACGACATCATCTACTCCTTGTTGCGCTACGCAGCCGAGCAACATGGCGGCTGGATCGACCTAGCACTTGGCCACCGCCTGATGAACCTCTGTCAGACCATCTTTCACTACGATCCCGGCAAGTTTGGCTGGCTGCTCTTTGCGGAGGCTATCGCGCAATCGGTCGGCCATCAGGGCCTTTATAAACTGATAAGGTGGGCGGATCAGGACGTTGCGAAGTTCTCGTATGGTCTTCCCCAACTGGCTTGCCTACTTGCAAAGAAGGGGTTTCTTGATGCCCGGCGGGCAGCATTCATACTGTTATTGTGCGAGAACGAAGGCTGGCACGAATGGAAGGTGGGAGACGGTCTGCGCGACATCCTTGAAGTTGCCGAGCAACAGGACCGCCCTACGATTTTTCGGACTGTGTTCTCCAAACTGATCGCGGAGCACCCCTTCGGCGGCTCAGACTATCTTTGGGACAGCTTACGTGAAGCGCTGGAGAATTATCCTGGTATAGCCTCGCGGGAGGAAATGGACAGATTTGCCGCCTTGTCGAAAATGGCGCGAGATCGGACTAACGAAGAGATCAAGCGTAGCAATGGCAGTGAGTGTTCGCCGTCTTTTGCAAGAGGATCAAGAGACGAAGAAGAGCGCCAAGTAGAAGAAGCGCTCCAGGAACTCGTAAATAGTTGTGACATCGCCTATCCAGCGACAATCGACGCTGCAATTAAAATCATCCGTGAAGACAGGCGTTTCATTTTTAAAGCCAGTGAGCGGATCATTGAAATTTTGCGTGACAGGTGCCCATACGAAAAGCGCTGCGATTTCATCCTTATGCTTCCCGAGCTGGCTGAGCTTGATTTCGCGGACATCGTTATACTTTCAAGTGGGTGCATCAACCTTTGGTGCGATTCAACACTACATATAGCCGAAAATAGAAATTTCTTCATTCGGAATATATTCGATCTCAGAGGGGTTGAGCTCTTCGACCTCAGATATTCTGCTATTATTCGCGAAATTCGTCGGCTAGTTGACTTTTGTGGCGATGCAGATTTCATTCTGAACCTTGTTCTTGACACAGTGGCCAGGGAGAAAGTCGAGCTGAGTGGTGATGAATGGCTTCAACTCGCAACGAGCCTATGCCCAAGTGCGTCCAGCAAAGCTAACTTGGAGGCACTGCAGGACTTGCTTTCTGGCCCGGCAGCTCAAATTGGCGATGAGATCGGCGAAGGCCCTTTCAAACACGCGTTCACACCGGCAAATGACCAGCGCAAGATGATGGCCGAAATCACATGGCATCTTCTCGGTGATGCCGATGCGTTTGTGCGCTGGACCGCGGCAAGAGCAATCAAGGGATTGGCTGATCTGGGCCTCCATGAAGATATGATTGAGCTTTTCGATGGATACGACCGAACTGATGCAGAGGCTCTCAAGACAGATGGGCAGGATGCCTCGTTCCTAAACGCACGCCAATGGTTCTTGATGGGCTTGGCCCGAGCTTGTCTCTTTCATGGCGAAGCTCTTGCCTACCTTCGTGAACGGCTCGAAACGTTGGCTATTCGCGAGGATGTGCACGCAGTAAACAAGATTCATGTGTTTCGATGCCTTGAGCACATTTCCGGCACCTCCTTACTTTCTCCTCGATTGACAGAGTTGCGGAATGCACTCTACGAACCGCCCAAAGGATATGCCAAGCGCGGCTCGTTCCCCAGACCTGGAACACCGAAGGTTGACTTCGGTTTCGACTACGACTTCAGGAATCACGAGTGTTCAAGTCTTGCGCGGCTATTTGGTCTTTCCGAGGCGGAAGTCCTCGATGCGATCGCGGATGAAATTCAGAAGACATGGCCTGATGCAAAATGCATGGGGTGTTTCTCGGGGAAAAGTCAGTATCGGCACAGACACACGGACCGATATGAAAGCTTTCGGGAGAGTGTCGCAAAGCATGCGTTGATCGCTGCGGCATCATCCCTCTCCAACACCAAACCAGTCATTCGTAATTTTGATGATCCGTTTGACGAGAGGCCATGGCTAGAATGGCTGCGTGAGCACGATGTTTCTTTTGAGGATGGCGGATGGCTTTCGGACCGAAAGGATCGTGTTCCGGGCGAAGCCAAACAATACCTTACCGTGCGTGGCAAAAGCGTTGAGGCACTTGAATGCGAGGAGACGGTGCTCAAAAAGCTCGGACTGGCTGTTGCGTCCTCCGGTTCATGGATACCGCTACGCGCCTCCTGGAGATCAAGCGACGATGTTCATGTAAGAATAACTTCGGCTCTTGCCCAACCGAAAGGCATCGTTAGCCAGTGTCAAACATTTTCGAGACTTCCAGACCATGAAATCTGGCTGCCGTCATTTTCATCTACCGGAGAGGAAGATCATTTCGAGGAGCGTGGCGAATTCGAGCCACTGATCTGGGAGCCTGATCCCTATACAATTGGTATCGATGCGAGCGATGAAATCGCAACGAAGTACGCAATCAAACGCCCTGGCCTTGGAAAGAGGTTGAACGAGATATTGGGATTGAAGCCAGATAGTGGCCGCCGTTCTTGGTTCCAGAAAGACGGAAAGATCGTACTGAAAAGTCAGGTCTGGGGACAGTGGAGACCGGACCCCAGCGATCATCGTGGGTGGTTTCAGGATGAGGGACTGATTTTCTGGGCAGAACCGGATTGGCTCGATCAAGCGCTATCCACGTTAAATCGTCGGCTGGTTCTCCATGTCGATCTCCACAAGTACAAGTCAAACGCTAGATTCAGTGATGATCCTGGGCTCCGCGCCGTGTATATTGCCTTGTTGAACAAGGATGGCACGCTACGGACGTGGAAGGCCAGGCAGGCATCAAAAGCCATCTACTAGCAACCAGTCGCCGCTTTTGCGGAGGAATAGCGTTTGAGGACTGACAAGGTGGGGTTCAGGGGGTGCGATAGCCCCCTGATCGGGTTCAGCGTCGATACGCTGACGGCATCCAATCCGCGCAGGGTTGGTCGATGGGAAGGTTCCAAGGAAGGGCAGCTATGACATGCTCCCGTCCTTGGTCTCGATGAAATCGTCTCCATGAAATGGTCAGGGGTCTTGGGGGCAGGAACGCCGCCCAAGTCGATGGGTGCAGGGAGAGCGAAGTCTCCCTGCGAGGGATTGACCGGCGATACGGTCTGCTGGCTCTGGAATGGGTTCGATATCCTGGAAGAGCCATGGCCGGGGGGATGCAACGGGGGCGCGCAGCGGGCTCCCTTGCCAAGATGTGTGGTACTACCACACACATCTTGCGATTCACGATAACGGGGCCGGATTGGTACTACCATCTTCGCAGGGATTAAGCCCGATGTTAAAGGCTTGGTCGGCAACCTTACCCCAGCACTGGAATAATATTAACCCCAATGCCGTCGATTGTGAGCAGGAAGAATTCATACTCACTCAAATCCTGCGAGCTGCGAGAATTCACTCCATTAGGCCATCGCATAGGCATGGACGCAGCTTCATTATCCATGTAAGAATAGACACTTGCAGCAAGATTATCAAGCAACCACGCTGGGGGAGTTTATGAGTGACGCAGATTTATTTGAAGAGATAGCTCAACGCGCCGAGAAAGCCGGTATTGGCACCGAAATTCGGGAAACAAAGTACGTCGATGGTATAATAAAGACCCAATATATTCTTATGCCAGCAGGGGCAGAGCCAAGGCGTACTCCAATTTCGAGTCAAGACCAAGCGAAAGAAATTCTCGCGATTGAATTCGAGCGCTTCACATTCCTTGGTGACTATGATGCGATTGCTGATCTCAAACGGGGTGAGATAGAAGCAGCCCTTACGACGCGAGATGCGTTCGGTGGTATCTCAATGATCGAGCGGCGATTGGGTTTTTCTTCTGGGGTAGAAGGTACTCTTGAGGATGATGAGAACCAAGGATTATCTCTACAAGCAGAATCCTCCAGCGGGATTAAGCTTGAAATTTCAGCAGGCAGCGAGAGTCTTCGTGTCTTCTCCTCAAGGGCTGGCGGTCGGGCACCACTAAGCCTTAAGATATTTCTCAACGAGCCTCAGAGCTACAGTTCCGCGCTCAGCGCGCTTGAGGTAATTTCGAACTCGCTATTTTTTCAAATCGACCTAGAAAGAGATGTTACGCTTTCATTGCGCAAATCCTTTCGCAGGCGGCGGGGATTGCGACGGAAAGGGTTTAGCTCCAAGGAAGCTGCAGCTCTACAGTTTCCGTCTTTCGAGTATGACACTGCGCCGATCTCCCTCTATTGGCATGCGAAGAGCGCGCGTGGTATGCCACTACTTCAGTTCCTGGCATATTACCAAGTTGCCGAATACTACTTTCCAAACTTTGCGAAGCTGGAGGCCATTCGTGGAGTTCGCAAGATTTTGAAGCATCCAAACTTTAGGGTAGACAGAGAGTCTGATCTCACCAAATTGGTTTCAACCATCGCAGGGAGTGGCCGTGTTGGTGGCAGTGAGCGTGAGCAAATAAGGGCAACCGTATCCGAAGTCGTAACACTCGACGACGTATTGCGCTACTTTGAAGAGAATGCGGATGTGGCGGAAATTGTCAGTAAAAAACAGAAAGGTATAACCGATAAAACAATCAACCTAGGCCGCAAAGGTCACGATCATCGCCCTGATGTTGCAGAGCTCCTCTATGATATCCGGTGTAGAATTGTTCACACAAAAAATGATGTGGACAATATCCGCTCGGAAATGCTGTTGCCGTTTTCAAAAGCTGAAGAAGAGCTTTGGGCGTATGTAGACCTAATGCAGTTTGTTGCTCAGAATGCGTTAATTAGATCAAGCTCCGTAATGCGCTCATTCTAAATTTCAACTGCTGTGATTTTTCCTCTGTTGCCGCATTAATCATTGGAGATGTTGCGCTGCAAAATCGACTTTGCCATATCTGCGCGCCGATGACGCTCCCAAATTCGGCTGCTCCGTGACCGACCAAGAAGCCCGCCTGCGCCATGCCCTGGCTGCCGCTCTCGACCGCTATGACCAGCGGGTGGGCAGCCCGTTCCCGGCTGACGTGCGGCTGGAGATTGTCGAGAGTGACGCGTTCTTCGCGCAGGTCTCGATGGCGTCAGACGGCGTTGTTGTCGATGTCAGCACCGGCGTCGTGGATCGGATCGACGCGGTGTGGAACAGCACCCTTGAGATAACGGCGGGATTGCCCGAGGGCGACCAGATCGACCTGCTCGGGAATCCGTCCCACACCGCCGATATATCGCTCCGCTGGTTGATGCAGCACGAGCTCAATCACTATGCCAACGGCCACTTCTCCCTGACCGGCGGCGCGGTGTTGCTCGAAGCCGGTTCCGGCACGGCCTATGGCCTCGTCTCGCACGCAGCGCCCGTGAATGCGCCGCTGGCGGAATTGACCGGCGAAGAGCTGGCGCTTGCGCCGCTTTGTCTGGAACTCCAGACAGATCACGATTCAACCGAGATTGTTCTCGGGGCGTATTCATCTGAAAATTGGGTGCTCTTCCGCTATTACGCGACCTGCATCATGGTCGTGATCCTGATCATCGAACATGAAGAGCGATCCTGTGACGGTGAAAACCGGACGCATCCCTGGGCGGCAACACGGCTCTTCATGCTGCTCGGGCATCTGGTCGAGCTGCCCTATATCCCCGCGATCAAGCGCGCCCATCATGAAGGGCTGGAATCCATCCCGGCGGACTACTATCCGCCGGAAGCCGAAATCAAACGCTACCAGAGTGAGGTGGTCAGCCGCGTGCTTGGCCGCTCGCAGATATTCGCGGAAGTCATCGGCCTGCAAAATCTCTGGAATGATTTGGGCGGTTATGACGGGCTATTCGAAGATATCCGGCGGGCGATGATAGGCGATACCGACGATCACCGCGCCTTCAAGACGCGCGGCGCGCAGCAATGGGCAGAGCTCAAGCCGTTGAACAATCGCCTGTTGCAGATGATCCACCCCATCGGCTTACCGGAATAGCGCTCGCGCTATCGGACAAATTGGATGTTGATCCGGTGAATGGCGCATTGCGCTGCATCGAGCGCGGCCAGCATGGTGGCCAGCTCGCCGAGCTGTTCCGGCCGCAGCGCAAGGCCACGAAGCCCTGAAACCGTATCGTCAAGCGTGTCGATATCTTCGACGACGACAAAGACGAAGGAGTGCAGCCCGTCCGTGTCAGCCTCGACCAGGGCAAGCGGTGACCCATCGGCCTTTCGGGGAAGCTCATGGCGACTACGTCTGCACCGGGTAAAGGCGGTGGCGGGGTCTTCACTGAGCGAGAAGAGATGCCAGAGGCCGCGCACCTCCTGGAAGGCGAAGGCATGGCCTTCGATCTCCGAGGTCAGGACGAAGGCGAACTTTTCCCCGAGGCGAACGGGGCGCTCTTCAATCGGGTGCCTGCCCGCCGGGCGCACCAACCCCAGCGATGAAAACCGCAGCAAACTGAGTGCGTCATAACGGGTGCGCTCGTCGAGCAAGGCCAACCAGCCGCTACGGGCGGGACGTGTGAACAGCTCCGGCGCAATGCGAAGAGCAATGTCCAAGTGATTGGATTCAATCCAGTTATGGATCATGGCCGCGTTGCGGCGGCTGATCTTGCCACGGGAGAAATTGCCGCCGGTCGAAACCGGATCGACGATCTGGCCATTGAGTGCAGCGCGGTAAAACTCGGCGGGGGCAAGCCCCACGCTGTCCATGACGGCCTTTGCCACCCGATAGAGGCATGCCCGCTGGTCTTCGGTCGCCTTCTGCCAATCCACTGCGTCCATGCCGTTTTTATCAGTTTCTACGCGCCGATTATCAAGGCGCTACGCAGCGCCTGACCGGTACTACCGAAAGGGGGTAAAAACCCCTGGGAAGCGCGCTGACTGCGTTGCAGCGCAGCGTAACAAAATTTGCGAAACCATTGGAAACAATGGTATTCTGTAAATGTAGAGGAAAAAGAAGATGAGGTGGACAAACCTCGGAAAAATCACTGCGCACGCGATTGCGCAGACAGTATATATGTGCGCGGAGGCTGCTCATGCCTCGGGATGAAATCAAGACCGCCGCGCCGACGCTCATCGTCAACTGGGAGGCCTACGCGGACTTTCTGGACGGGAGCGACCTGTCTGAGTCCGAAAAGCGCGAGTTCATCGAAACCATGTGGTCGCTCGTGGTCGGCTTCGTTGACCTGGGCTTCGACGTGAAAAGCCCCGCCGCGACTTGTGGAAAAGAACAAGAACATCTCCCCGAAGACGGCGAAACCATGGTAGAATCTCTCGTCAGCGATTGGGATCGCGCGTCGAAACCCAAGGCCACAAACAAGAAGGGCATCACGCCTCCCCGGAGGACGCCGTGATGCAGGGTGGCCGCAAGTCTTTGGATGAAGGCCGATTGGTCTATGCCCGCATATCGCGCGAGCGGCGGGCATCGGAGAAGGATTCCGACGCGGGGACGAAGAAAAATGCGGGACAGCCTGCGGCAACGCCCCGCCAAAGACCAAGGAAGAAAGGGAACGATGGCAGTACGCGTTAAAGAAAACGAGGTGATGACGGCCACCATGGCCGTCATCTATGGCCGGGTATCGAGCAAGAAGCAGGTCACGCAGGGGCATGGCCTGCATTCGCAGGAAACCCGCTGCCGTGAGTATGCCGCCCATAAGGGCTATGAGGTGATCGCGGCGTTCAGCGACGACATGTCGGGCGGAAACTCTGCCCGCCCCGGCATGATGGACATGCTTGCCTTCCTCAAGAAGCAGAAGCTCAAGCCGACAATCGTCATCATCGACGATATCAGCCGCCTAGCGCGCGGCCTTCAGGCGCATCTGGAGCTCCGCACCTTGCTCGCCCAGGTCGGCGGCAAGCTGGAAAGCCCGTCTATCGAGTTCGGCGAGGATTCGGACTCGATCCTCGTCGAAAACCTGCTCGCCAGCGTGGCACAGCATCAGCGCCAGAAAAACGCCGAACAGACCGTCAACCGCATGCGGGCGCGTCTGCTGAACGGCTATTACTGCTTCCAGCCGCCGATTGGATATCGCTATGAACGCCGCAGCGGCGAAGGCAATGTCCTGGTGCGGGACGAACCGCATGCCTCGACGATTCAGGAAGCTCTCGAAGGCTTCGCGTCCGGACGCTTCGACTCTCAGGTCGAAGTGAAGCGGTTTCTGGAAAGTGTGCCCAGCTATCCGAAGGATTTGCCAGATGGCACGATTCGCAACCAGAGGATTACAGAACTTCTGACGCGGCCGATCTATGCGGCGTACTATGAAGTACCTGACTGGAAGGTCTCGCTGACCAAGGGGCGGCACGAGCCGCTTATCTCCTATGAGACGTATCTGAAGATTCAGGATCGGCTGGAGAAGGGGGCGAAAGCGCCCGCGCGCAAGGACATCAATGCGGACTTCCCGCTGCGGGGATTCATCCTCTGCGACGATTGCGGCAAGCCCCTTACAGCCTGCTGGTCGAAGAGCAAGACGGGCAAGAAGCATCCGTATTACCTTTGCCCGACCAAGGGCTGCGCGAGCTACAGGAAGTCGATCCGGCGTGACCAGCTCGAAGGGGACTTCGAGGCGTTGCTTCAGGATATCCAGCCGTCTGAGGGGCTCTTCGGCCTCGTGCGGGCAATGTTCAAGGATGCCTGGGGGCAGCGAACAGAACAGGCGCAAATGCGGGCGCATGACGCTCGCCTGCAAGTGACGAAGATCGACAAGCAGATCGACGGGCTGCTGGATCGCATCGTCGAGAGCGGCAACGACAAGGTAGTGAAGGCCTATGAAGCGCGCATCGCCAAGCTGGAGCGCGAGAAGATCAGGCTGGTCGAATCCATCGAAAACATGGGCAAGCCGAAGCATACCTTCGAGGAGTTGTTCGAACTCGCCCTGTCATTCCTCGCAAACCCTTGGAAAATATGGGTTTCCGGCGAACTGGCGGTCAAGAGAATGGTGCTCAGATTGGCTTTTTCTGAGCGTGTCGCGTACTGCCGCGACAAAGGACTTCGAACCCCAAAAATAGCCTTACCGTTCAAGGCTTTAGAGGCGTTTCAGTTGGAAAAAAGTGAGATGGCGCACCCGACAGGATTCGAACCTGTGACCTTCGCCTTCGGAGGGCGACACTCTATCCAGCTGAGCTACGGGTGCGTCGTCGGGTCTTTTAGCGTGGCCCCGCAGAGGACGCAATGACCGAAGCGCAGGTTGAAGGCACTCTTTTCGCCGGTTTTCGGGGACGTCCTTCCGGCCCGGCCTGGGGAGGCGGGCGCGGGACGCCGGACCAGACGGTGACCCGGCGCTTTCGCGCCATCCGACAGGGCAGGGGAGCGCACAGCCGCGGCGTGGCGTCCCGGACCGGAGAGCTAGACCATCAGACCGCGCGAGCGCAGCACCTCGGCGACGGTCAGGGTCGTGAATTCCGTCTTCGTCCAGATCGCGACGACATTGGCCGCCTTGGCCTTGGCGCGCATGAAGGGCGAGGGCCAGTCGCTGACCATGACCACGGGGATTCGGCTCCAGCTGCGATGGGCGGACAGTTCGAGTGCGAAATTCGCACCTTTCCCGTCCGGAAGGGAATTGTCGAGGAAGATGATCGAGATCGGCTCCTTGTCGAGGCAGCGCCGTGCCTCGGCGAGGGTGGCGGCAAAGCGCACCTGAAGCGACTTGCCATAGGCGGCAAGCTTCCGCTCCATGATCATCCGGTCGAAAGCTGTGTCCTCGACGACGAGGCAAACGGGTTCAGACTGAGTCATCCGGCTGGTCCCCTCTGCCGCTGGTCCCGATGAGGGTGCATATTCTGATTTCGTGAGCATCCCGGGTTCGTGAAATGGAGTGACACCGCCCGACCCCCGCATGGAGACTGACGTTGGGGAAAGCATACCCGAAAATGCCGCAGCGTCGCAGGAGCAAATCAAGAAAATCCGACCGATCGTCGCAAGATCCGACAGGCCTTTGAAATGCGGGTCCTTCACGCGTTTCGCCCGACGGGCTTCGTGCCCGGTCGCAGCCGGTGCAAACGGGCAGGCGCCCCGGTCCGGGTGGCGGCCTTTCGGCCCGGGCGCGGGGCGGCCTGCACCCGCCGATCGAGCTGAGGCGAATTGTCCCAATGGCGTAGACAAACGCACATGCCGTCCCCAGACTGAACCGGCAATGACCGTTCCCATGGAAAGAGCCACGCCCGTGACCAAGACCGATGCAGCCCCCCGGAGCCCCGCCCGCCGCTCCGCGATCAAGACGCTCGCCGCCGCCGCTGCCGGCACCGCGAGCCTGCCGCTCTGGGCGCGCTATGCCGGGGCCGAAAGCGCCGCGCCGATCCGGATCGGGTTCCAGATGCATGCGACCGGCATCGGCGCTGCCTATGGCCGCTGGTACGACCGCACCACCCGGGCCGCGCTGCGGCTGATCAACGAGGCGGGCGGCATCAACGGTCGGCCGGTCGAGCTGGTCACCGAGGATGACGGCACCGATCCCAAGCGCGGCGCCGAGGTGGTCGAGAAATTCGCCAGCCTGCACCGCTGCGATGTCGGCTATGGCACGCTTTTCAGCCATGTGGTGATGGGTTCGGCGCCCCGTGCGGGCGAGCTGAAGCTGCCCTATTTCGTGGTCTCCGAAGGCCATCACGTGGCCTCGGGCGCGCTCAACCGCTGGACGCTGCAGCCCGGCATCACCGATGTCAAAAGCCAGGTGCTGGCGATGGCGCCCTTCGTGCGCGAAAACCTCGGGCGCAAGGTCACGATGATCTTCCCCGACTACGCCTTCGGCCACGACCATCGCGACTTCTTCAGCCAGGCGATCGAGGCCCAGGGCGGCGAGGTGGTGGCCAAGCTGGCGATCCCGCCCACCGAAACCTCCTTCACCAAGTATTTCGCCAAGATCCCGCGCGAGACCGAGGTGATCTACCACGTCATGGTCGGCCCCTCGGTCCTGACCTTCGTCAAGGAGATGGGCGAATTCTTCGGCCCCTCGCGGCCCGAGATCTTCGGCTTCATCGACAGCCTCGAGTCGGTCGATCTGCAAAGCCCGGGGCTCGACTTCCTGGAAGGCACCTATTTCTGGGAGGGCATGCCCCGCTACGTCCAGCCCGACCAGACCGAGTTCGACCGCCATTACCGCGCGGCCATCGGCATCGACGAGAACGGCGCGCTGGCCGCCGATCCGGCCGATGTCTCGGCCTATGCCCACATGTTCGGCTGCTGGGAGACGCTTTACGTCATCAAGGCCGGGATGGAGGCCTGCGGCTATCGCGGCCCCGACGACCGCGCGGCGCTGGTCGAGGCGGTCGAGGCGATGACCGAGATGCCGCTGTCGAACGACCATCCGCAGGGCGCCAAGCTCTTCAACGGGCGGACGCACCAGGTCTTCGGGCCGCAATACATCTCGAAGGTCGAGAACGGGCGGCTGACCGTGCTGGAAGAGACCCCGATCGAGGCCGGGTTCTATCC
>NZ_QNVX01000017.1:49628-130629 GCF_003314725.1 Rhodovulum sp. BSW8 | reverse complement strand
GGGCGCCGGCGCGCGCTTTTCCAGTCCTCAAGGGTCCGGGGTCTTCACCCGGCCCCCTCCCGTTCCGGAGCGCGCATGGAATTCGGCCCACATCTGATGCTTGCCGTGCTGGAGGGCGCGGTCACCGCCGCGGTGCTGGCGCTGATGGCCTCGGGGCTCAGCCTCGTCTTCGGGGTTATGCGCGTCGTCAATGTCGCCCATGGCCAGTTCTTCATGCTGGGCGCGGTGCTGGCCTGGGCGGTGTCCTCGGCGGTGTCCTCGGCTCTGGGGGGCGGGGCCGTCGGCTTTGTCGCGGCACTCCTGCTGGCGCCGGTCATCGCCGGGGCGCTGGCGGTCGCGGCCGACCTGACGGTGCTCAAGCGCGTGGGCTACGACCCCGAACGGACCATCGTCGCCACCATCGGGCTGCTGTACATCCTGCAGCAGGCCGCGCTGATGACCTATGGCCCCGAGGCGCGCCCGGTGGCGCCGCCCTTCAACGACCGCCTCGCGCTGCCCTGGGTCGCGTTCGGCCCGGAGGGACCTGCGCTGATCTGGCCCTGGGGGCTGTCGATCACCTCCTACAAGCTTTTCGTGATGGGGGCCGCGGCGGCGGTGCTGGCCGGGCTCTGGGCGCTGATGACCCGGACCGGGATCGGGCTGGTGATGCGCGCGACCCAGTTGGACCGCGAGACCGCGCAGGCCTTCGGCATTCCGGTCGAACGGGTCTATGCCGGGGTCTTCGGGCTGGGGGCGGCACTGGCCGCCCTTGCGGGCGTGCTGATCGTGCCGATCCAGCAGGCGCATTACCTGATGGGGGGCGACGCGCTTCTGCTGTCCTTCATCGTGGTCATCATCGGCGGGCTCGGCAGCCTTGGCGGCACGGTGATCGCGGCGCTGCTGATCGGGCTGTCCGACGGCATCGTCTCGGTCTTCTTCTCGCCGACGCTGGCCAAGATCCTCGCCACGCTGCTGGTGGCGCTGGTGCTGGTGTTCCGGCCCGAGGGCCTGAGGGGCAAGGCCGCGCGATGAGGGGCGGGCGCATCATCGGGCTGCATCTGGGGCTGGTCGCGGTCCTTTTTGCACTGAACTTCCTGCTGCCCGCCTACAGCCATGGCACCGTCGCCCGGGTAATGGTGCTGGCGACCTATGCGATGGGCTACAACATCCTCTTCGGCTATACCGGGCTGCTCAGCCTCGGCCACGCGATGTTCTTTGCCGCGGGCATGTACGGGCTTGCGATGCCGATGACGCATCTGGGCCTTGGCGCGGGGCTTGCGCTTCTGACCGGCATCGGTGCCGCGGCGGTCCTGTCGCTGGGCGTGGGGCTCCTGGCGCTGCGCACCAGGGGCGTCGCCTTCATGATCGTGACGCTGATGTTCGCGCAGGCCGCCTGGCTGACGATCCTTCTCGCGGGGCGCTGGACCCGGGGCGACGAGGGCGTGGTGATCCCGCAGGCCGACCGGGTTCTGCTGGGGCTCGACCTTTCCGACCCGCAGACCCGCTATCTGGCAGCCCTTGCGCTGTTCTCGGCCGTCCTTTTCGGTACGCTCTGGCTGGTCCGCCAGCCGATGGGCCGGGTGCTGGTCGCGATCCGCGAGAACGAGGACCGGGCCGAGCTTCTGGGCTATGACACCTTCCGCCACAAGCTGGGCGCGGTCGTGCTGTCGGGCACGGTCTCGGGGGCGGCGGGCGCGGCCTACGGGCTTTTCTTCGGCTATGCCGGGGCCAGCTTCGCCGAAACGCACTATTCGATCTTTCCGTTGCTCTGGGTCCTGCTGGGCGGCGCGGGCACGGTGATCGGGCCGTTTCTCGGCACGCTCTTCATGTTCTACCTGATCGACCTCGCCTCGGGGCTGACGCCCGCCTATATGCTGATCGCGGGCGTGGTGCTGGTTCTGTTGACGCTGTTCGCCCCGCAGGGGCTGGCGGGCGAGATCCGGCGCCGCTGGTGGCGGGGCCTGCCATGAGCGCGCTTCTGTCGACCCGGGCGCTCTCGCGCAGCTTCGGCGGGCTGCGCGCCGTCCATGAGGTCGATCTGGACCTCGGCCCCGGCGAGGTCCGGGCGCTGATCGGGCCGAATGGCGCAGGCAAGACCACCTTCGTGTCGATGCTGATCGGCCGTGTCGCGCCCTCGTCGGGACGTATCGTCTTCGACGGCCAGGACATCACCCGGCTGCCCGCCCATGCCCGGGTGCGGCTTGGGCTGGCCTATACCTTCCAGATCACCTCGGTCTTCGCCCGGCTTCCGGTCGCCGAGAACGTGGCGCTGGCCGCCCGCCGCCGGTTCGGCCGCGACCGCGCCGCCGTTGCCGCCGAGGTCGCCCGGACGCTGGGCCGGGTCGGCCTGACCGGGCGCGACGACAGCGCGGCGGGCGATCTGAGCTATGGCCATCAGCGCCTGCTGGAACTGGCGATGGGGCTCGCGCAAGCGCCGCGCGTTCTCATCCTCGACGAACCGACGCAAGGCTTGTCCGAGCCCGAGATCGAGACCTTCAAGGCGCTGGTCCGCGCCCTTGCGGGCGAGACCGCGATCCTGCTGATCGAGCATAACATGGGCGTCGTGATGGACCTGGCCGACCGCATCACCGTGCTCGATGCGGGGGTCGTGCTGGCCGAGGGCGCACCCGCCGCGATCCGGGCCGATGCGCGGGTGCAGGCCGCCTATCTGGGACGCTCGGCCGATGCTTGAGGTCAGGAACATCGCGGCGGGCTACGGGCCGGTCCGGGTGCTGCGCGGGCTCAGCCTGACCGTCCGGCCGGGCGAGATCACCTGCCTTCTGGGCCGGAACGGCGCAGGCAAGACCACGGCGATGAAGGCGATCATGGGGCTTCTGCCGCTGTCGGGTGGCCAGGTGCTTCTGGACGGCGAGGATATCGGCCGGCTGCCGGCCCATGAGGTGCCGCGCCGGGGCATCGGCTATATCCCGCAGGGGCGACGTCTGTTCGCGGATCTGACGGTCGCGCAGAACCTCGAGATCGGGATGCGCTGCCGCAAAAGCCCGCCCGAGGTGCGCGACCGGGTGCTGGCGATGTTCCCGCGGCTTGCCGACCGGATGGGCCAGCGGGCCGGAACCCTGTCGGGGGGCGAACAGCAGATGCTGGCCACCGCGCGGGCGCTGTGCCTCGCCCCACGGGTCCTGTTGCTGGACGAGCCGACCGAGGGGCTTCAGCCCTCGATGATCGCGCTGATCCGCGACACCGTGCTCAGGCTGCGCGACGAAGGCGTCGCGATCCTGCTGGTCGAACAGCGGCTCGACGCCGTTCTGGCCACGGCCGACCGGGCGGTGATCCTCGAGACCGGCGCCGTCCGGGCCGAGGCCGACGCCGCGCGGCTGCGGACCGACCCCGATCTCCTGCGGCGCCATCTCGGGGTTTGAGAATCGCGCATAACATTTCAAAACATACGCTTACGGCGCACTCCTCATGTGACGCGTGAACTTCCGGCGGCGCCCGGTCTACAGGTCCTTCACCAGCCGCAGCGCGTCGTAGATCGCGGCATGCACATTGCGCGCGGCCACCGCGTCGCCGATGCGGAACAGCCGATAGCGCCCCTCGGGATTGCGGTTGAGCGCCTGCGGCCGCCCTTCGATCAGCGCGGGGTAATCGACCTCTCCCAGGTTCGACGCGCCCGGCCGCAGCCCGAAATAGAGATCGTCAAGCGGATGCGTGCCCGTATTGACCACCACCTGATCGACCTGCCGTTCGCGTGTCTCGGGGCCGTAATCGCTGCCAAGCCGCGCGGTCAGCGCATTCCCTGTCCGCCGGATCGCGTCGAGCCGCCAGGTCGGGGTCCAGACCACATCGGCCCGCTGCAAGGCCCGGATCGCCGGGGTCAGCGACATCGCCATCACCTCGGGCACCAGCCCCCGGTCGCGGCAGACGATCTCGACCCGCGCGCCAAACGCGGCCAGCGTCTCGGCGGTCTGCAGCCCGGCGTGATCGCCCGCATCGTCCCACAAGAGCACGTTCGTGCCCGGCCGCACGGCGCCCGACAGGATGTCCCAGGCTGACACCGCAAGCCCGTCGCCCTCGGCCAGACCCGGTTCGGGCGGCAGGCCGCCGGTGGCGACGATCGCCACATCGGGCGCCTCGGCCTGCACCGTTTCGGGCTCGGCCCAGGAATTGAACCGGAAGCCGACGCCAAGCCGGGTGCATTCGGCCATGCGCCAGTCGATCACCGCCATCATCTCGGCCCGGCGCGGGTGGCGCGCCAGCAGCCGGACCTGACCGCCGGGATCGTTCGCGGCCTCGTGCAGGACGACCTCGTGGCCGCGTTCGACCGCGACCCGCGCGGCTTCGAGCCCGCCGGGCCCGGCGCCGACCACGACGACCTTCAAAGGCGCGGCGGCCTTCGGCACCAGATGCGGCATGGTCAGCTCGCGCCCGGTCGCGGGGTTGTGCAGGCAATAGGCGGACCCGCCCTGATAGATCCGGTCGAGACAGTAATTGGCGCCGACGCAGGGGCGGATGCGGTCCTCGGCGCCCGCCACCAGCTTGGCGATCAGATGCGGGTCGGCCAGATGGGCACGGGTCATGCCGACCATGTCGAGCTTGCCCTCGGCGATGGCGTGCCGCGCGGTCGCCAGATCGGGGATGCGCGCGGCATGCAGGGTGGGCAGCCCGGTCGCGGCCCGGATGCCGCCCGCGAAATCGAGATGCGGCGCGCTTTTCATCCCCTGCACCGGGATCACGTCGGTCAGCCCGGCATCGGTGTCGATATGGCCGCGGATCACGTTCAGGAAATCGACCAGCCCGCTTGCCTTCAGCCGCCGGGCAATCTCAAGCCCCTCGGCCGCGCCGATCCCGCCGGGCAGCGCCTCGTCGGCGACATGGCGGATGCCGACGATGAAATCGGGGCCGACCCGGTCGCGGATCGCCCGCAGCACCTCCATCGACAGGCGCATCCGGTCGTCGAGATCGCCGCCCCAGGGCGGTTCAAGCGCATTGGTCAGGGGCGACCAGAACTGGTCGAGCAGATGGCCATAGGCCTCAAGCTCGATCCCGTCGAGCCCGGCCGCCTGCATCCGCTCGGCGGCATCGGCATAGTCGGCCACGATGCGGGCGATGTCCCAATCTTCGGCGGTCTTGGGAAAGGCCCGGTGCGCGACCTCGCGGGCGGGCCCGGCCGAGACCACCGGCAGCCAGTCGCCGCGATCCCAGCGGGTGCGGCGGCCCAGATGGGTCAGCTGGATCATCACCGCCGTGCCGTGCGCGTGGCAGTCGTCGGTCAGCCGTTTCATCCAGCCCACCACCTCGTCCTTCCAGGCGAGGATGTTGTTGAAGGCGGGCGGGCTGTCGCGCGAGACCGAGGCCGACCCCGCCGTCATGGTCAGCGCGACCCCGGCCCGGGCGCGTTCGACGTGATAGGCGCGGTAGCGGTCCTTGGGCAGGCCGTCCTCGGCATAGGCGGGTTCGTGCGCGGACAGGAAGATCCGGTTCTTCAGCGTCAGGTGGCGCAGCTGGAAGGGCGAAAGCAGGGGGTCGTTGGTCATCGGGCTCTCCGTCGGTCGGGCCGAATGTTCCCCGCGCCGCAACGTCCTGGCAAGCCGGACCGGGCTGCGCCGCTCGGCCGAATTGCGGGGCGGGGCGAAGTCGCCTAGGGATCGGGCATGTCCCGTTTGCGAAAGGCCGCCCCCGCATGACCGACCCGATCCGCACCACGCTTGACGTTCTTCTCGAGATCCTGGCGCCGCTTGACGGGCGGTGCGTGCTTGATATCGGCTGCGGCCGGGGCGGGCTGGCCGGACCCTTCCGCGCGGCCGGGGCCGAGTGGCGCGGGCTGGAACCCTTCCCGCAGGCGGGCGGCGCGCCCGGCATCGACGTGGCCCAGGCCGAGGCGATGCCCTATCCCTCGGGTGCCTTCGACATCGCGGTGATCGTCAATGCGCTGCATCACATTCCGGTCGGGGGCATGGGCGACGCGCTGGCCGAGGCGGCGCGGGTGATCGCGCCCGAGGCGCCGCTGGTGGTGATCGAGCCGCGCGTCGAGGGCGATCTGAGCCAGGTGATCGCGACCGTCGATGACGAGACCGAGATCCGCACCGCGGCGCAGGCCGCGCTTGATGCCGCGGTGGCCTCCGGGCTTCTGACCGAAACCCGCGCCTTCGACTATGTGCGGCGCGAGGTCTATGACGATTTCGACGCCTTCGTCGGCCGGATCTCGTCCTTCGCGCCCGAGCGCGGTGGGCTGAGCGAGGATCTGACCGAGGCGCTGCGCGCGGCGTTTCTGGCGCGCGCGGGCCGCGAGGGCGCAGCCTTCACCCTGACCCAGCCGATGTCGGCGCGGCTGTTCCGGCGCGGTCCGGCGGCAGGCTAGGGGCGCGCGCCGCCGCCCAGACCCCGCCCGCCAGAAGGTCCCCCACCACCGCGCGCAGGGTCTCGGCCACGGCCTCCTGGGCGCGGGTCACCGGGCGCGCGGCCGGGCGGATCAGCCAGGCCCCGCGCCAGAGCCCCGGCGTCGCGATCCGGCTGACGCTCAGCGCGCGGGCCTCGGCCTCGGGCGCGACCGCGTGCCAGGGCAGCACCGAGGCGCCGAAGCCCGCCGCGACCAGGTTCTTGATATTGGCATAGGAATCGATCTCGACGGCCAGCTCTGGCGCAATCCCGTCGGTCGCGAGCCGGGCGTCGATCATCCGGCGCAACCCATGCGCCCGGCTCGGCAGCACCAGCGGAACGTCCTCAAGCGCGGCCAGCGCGATTTCCGGCGGGGCGGGCCAGTCGGGCGGCCAGAGCACGACCAGTTCCTCTTCCAGCAGCGGATCGCAGGCCAGCCCCGGATCGGCCGGGGCCTCGTAGAGCACCGCCAGATCGACCCGGCCTTCGGACAGCCATCCGGCGACAAACCCGCTCATCGCCTCGGCGATCTGCAGCGTGATCCGCGGATAGCGCTCGCGCAGCGCCTCGATCAGCGGCACCGCCAGAAGCCCGCCGATGGTCCCGGTCAGCCCGATCGCGACCCGCCCCGAGGGGTCGGTCTCGAGCCCGCGGATCTCGGCCTCGGTCCGGGCCACCTCGTCGAGGATCGACCGCGCCCGCCGCGCCAGAAGCTCGCCCGCCTCGGTCGGCACCACCCCGGTCGGACGGCGCAGCAGAAGCCGGGTGCCAAGCCGGTCCTCAAGGTTGCGCACATGCAGCGACAGCGCGGGCTGGGCCACGTTCAGCGTACCCGCGGCCCGGGTGATCGACCCGCGTTCGACGATTTCGATGAAATAGCGCAGCTGCCGCAGATCCATGCCCGTGCCCGATGGGTCCAATCCGCAGCCCATATAGAAAACATATGGCAGTCAGGCAAAGAATATATTTGCATGATGGGGCGGCGCTGGCTCTTCTGACCGAAATGCCCCAGGCAGGACACTCCATGCAGACCGACCCCCACCAGGACATCCGCGACGCCATTCGCGCGCTGTGCGCGACCTTCCCGCCCGACTATCACCGCCGGATCGACGCCGAGCGCGGCTATCCCGAGGCCTTCGTGCAGGCCCTGACCGAAGCCGGATGGATGGCGGCGCTGATCCCGGAAGAATATGGCGGCTCGGGGCTGGGGCTGACCGAGGCCTCGGTCATCATGGAAGAGATCAACCGCTCGGGCGGCAATTCCGGCGCCTGTCACGGCCAGATGTACAACATGACGACGCTGGTCCGGCACGGCTCGGAAGAGCAGCGCCGCCGCTACCTGCCGAAGATCGCGGCGGGCGATTTGCGGCTGCAGTCGATGGGCGTGACCGAGCCCACCACCGGCACCGACACCACCCGGATCAAGACCACGGCGGTGAAGAAGGGCGACCGCTATGTCATCAATGGCCAGAAGGTCTGGATCAGCCGGGTCCAGCATTCCGACCTGATGATCCTGCTGGCCCGCACGACGCCGCTGGCCGAGGTCGCGAAGAAATCCGAGGGCCTGTCGATCTTCCTCGTCGATATCCGCGAGGCGATGGGGGCGGGCATGACGGTGCGGCCGATCCCCAACATGGTCAATCACGAGACCAACGAGCTGTTCTTCGACAATCTCGAGATCCCGGCCGAGAACCTGATCGGCGAGGAGGGGCAGGGGTTCAAGTACATCCTGACCGGGCTCAATGCCGAACGCACGCTGATCGCGGCCGAATGCATCGGCGACGGCTACTGGTTCACCGACAAGGTCAGCGACTATGTCCGCGAACGCCAGGTCTTCGGCCGCCCCATCGGCCAGAACCAGGGCGTGCAGTTCCCGATTGCCGAGGCCTTCATCGAGGTCGAGGCCGCCAGCCTGATGCGGTTCGAGGCCTGCCGGCTTTACGATGCCGGTCAGCCCTGCGGTGCCCAGGCCAACATGGCAAAGTATCTCGCCGCGAAGGCGTCGTGGGAGGCGGCCAATGCCTGCCTGCAGTTCCATGGCGGCTTCGGCTTTGCCTGCGAATACGATGTCGAACGCAAGTTCCGCGAAACCCGGCTGTATCAGGTGGCGCCGATCTCGACCAATCTCATCCTCAGCTATGTGGCCGAACACGTGCTGGGCCTGCCGAGGTCGTTCTGATGCGCCCGCTCGAAGGGATCGAGGTGGTGGCGGTCGAGCAGGCGGTGGCCGCCCCCTTCGCCACCGCGCGGCTGGCCGATGCGGGCGCCCATGTCGTCAAGATCGAGCGGCCCGGCGGAGATTTCGCGCGCGGCTATGACGATGCCGCGGCCGGACAGTCCAGCTATTTCGTCTGGCTCAACCGCGGCAAGGAGACCCGGACGCTGGATCTGGCCAGCGAGCCGGGGCGCGCGGCGCTGGCGGGCCTGCTGGCCGGGGCCGATGTGCTGGTGCAGAACCTCAAGCCCGGCGCGCTGGCGCGGCTTGGCTTTTCCGACGCGGTGCTGGCGCGCGACTATCCGCGGCTGATCTCTTGCGCCATTTCAGGCTACGGCAGCGAGGGGCCGCTGGCCGGGCGCAAGGCCTATGACCTGCTGATCCAGGCGGAATCGGGGCTGTCCTCGATCACCGGAGGACCGGAGGAACCGGCGCGGGTGGGGGTCTCGATCGTCGATATCGCGACCGGGGCCACGGCCCATGCCGCGATCCTCGAGGCGCTGATCCGCCGCGGCGCGACCGGGCAGGGGGCGCGGATTTCGGTGTCGATGTTCGACGTGATGGCCGAATGGCTGACCGTGCCGCTGCTGAACCACGAGGCCGGACGCACGCCGGGGCGGGTCGGGCTGGCCCATCCCTCGATCGCGCCCTACGGCGTCTTTCATCCCGGCGATGGCCGCCCGATCCTGATCTCGATCCAGAGCGACCGCGAATGGCGCCAGCTGGCCGAGCACTTCCTTGACGCGCCCGGGCTGGGCACCGATCCGCGCTTTGCGACCAATGTGGCGCGGGTCCGCAACCGCGCCGAGACCGACCGGATCGTCGCCGAGGCCTTTGCCCGGCGCAGCGGTGCGGAGGCCGTCGCGGCCCTGATGGCCGCCGATATCGCCTTTGCCTCGGTCAATGACATGGCCGGGCTTTCCAACCATCCGCACCTGCGCCGGATCGAGGTCGACAGCCCGAACGGCCCGGTCGCGATGCCCGCGCCCGCCGCCCGGGTCGAGGGCGAGACGCGCCGCTATGGCCCGGTGCCCGCCCTGAAACCCCGGGAGACCTGAATGGATCTCGATATCGAGCATCTGCGCGGCTGGATCGGCCGGGAAGAGACCGCGACCGAGCGGCTGACCCCCGAACTGGTCCGCCGCTTCGCCGCCACCTTCGACCGCACCTGGCCGCTGCAGCCCGGCAACGAGGCGCCGCTGCTGATCCATTTCTGCCTCGCGCAGCCGACGGTGCCGGGCGCCGGGCTTGGCCCCGACGGCCATCCGGCGCGGGGCGGGTTCCTGCCGCCGGTGCCGCTGCCCCGGCGGATGTGGGCGGGAGGCGCATTCCGCTTTCACACGCCGCTGCGCATCGGGGACAGCGTGACCCGGCGGTCCACCATCGTCGATGTCACGCTGAAACACGGCCGTTCGGGGCCGCTGCTGTTCGTGACGGTTGACCACAAGATCCGCGCCCGCGGGCGGCTGGCGCTGACCGAACGGCAGGATCTGGTCTATCGCGCCGCCGCCCCGTTCCGGCGGCCGAAGGCGGACCCGGCGGCCGAAGGCAGCTCGATCCGGCGGCTGATGCCCGGGCCGGTGATGCTGTTTCGCTATTCGGCCCTGACCTTCAACGGCCACCGCATCCATTATGACGCCCCCTATGCGCGCGAGGTCGAGGGCTATCCCGGACTCGTGGTCCATGGTCCGATGCAGGCGACGCTGCTTCTGCAATTCGCGGCCGATCTCAAGGGCAGTTGCCCGTCGCGCTTTGCCTTTCGCAGCGTCTCCACCGTGTTCGACACCGCCGAAATGGAGATGCATGCCAGTTGCGAGGGCGACAGCCTGCGGCTCTGGACGGCGCAGGCAGGCGGCCCGGTCGCGATGGAGGCCACCGCGAGCTGGTAGCGCGGGCCTTGGGCCCGGATGGTTCCGGCATGGCCTGCGCGACAACAGGCCCGCGCGGCGGGATCTTTCAAGTCCCTCCGGTCGCAGAAGGCTGGCCATCGGCCACCGGGCGCGGTAGCTGGCAGGAACGGCACCGCTGTCGCGGTCGCGCCGGGTGGCCAAAGGCGCCCGGCAAAGCGAAAGCGGCGCCCGCCGGGACGCTGCGAGTCCGCCCGCCGAGGATTGGCGGTGTCGCCGCGCCCCGGAAAATGCTAGAACGGAATACAACCGGAACGGGAGCAAGGTGAAGCCTTGACCGAGGACCCCAAGCCCGAGGCCGGCTCTGCCGGCACCTGGGCCCGCCTGCGTGCGGGCTTTCCCTATCTCCTGGCCGCAGGCCTGTTCGTCCTGGGGCTGGTGGCGCTTTACAAGCTGCTGGCGGCGGTCGATTTCGCCGATGTGGTGGCGCAGGTCCGCGCCACGCCCTGGTCGACAGTGGGTCTGGCGCTGGCGGCGACGGCGGCCAGCTATATCTCGCTGGTGGGTTATGACTGGTCGGCGCTGCGCTTCATCGGCAAGCCGCTGAAGTTACCCGTGGTGCTGGCGGGCGGGTTCATGGCCTATGCCTTCGGCAACACCATCGGGCTGTCGGCGGTGTCGGGCGGGGCGGTGCGCTGGCGGGTCTATTCGGCGCTGGGGCTCGACGGCTACGACGTGGCCGCGGTCTCGACCTTCGCGGCGGTGTCGTTCGGGGTGGCGGCGACGGTGGTCGGGCTGGGTGCGCTGGCGGTCCATCCGGGCGCGCTGGCTGCGGTGCTGCCGCTTGCGCCGGGCACGGTCCGCATGCTGGCGCTGGCCGGTGTGGCGCTGATCGCGCTGCCGCTTTTGTGGGCCTCGCTCCGGCAAGGCTGCGTGAAGCTCGGCCGCTTTTCCCTGCGCGCCCCGGCGCCGGGGGATCTGGCGGCGCAGATCGTCTTTTGCCTGGGCGATATCGGCTTCGCCGCCGCGACGCTTTATCTGCTGATGCCGGCGAACGATCTGGGCTTTGCCACCTTCCTCGCGCTCTTTGCCGCCGCGACCATGGCCGGGGTGCTGAGCCATGTGCCGGGCGGCGTCGGCGTCTTCGAGGCGGTGATGATCGCCGCGATGCCGGCCTCGACCTCGATCGAGGCAGTGGCGGCCTCGTTGCTTCTTTACCGGCTGATCTACTTCCTGGTGCCGTTCAGCGTGGCCCTGCTGGCGCTGGCCAGCTACGAGCTGTTCCGCTCGGCGGGCGCGCATCTGCCGCGCGGCCAGTGGGGGCGGGCGGTCGCGGCCGCCGATCCGGGCTTTCGCGCGGTCGAGGGGATCGCGCCGCTGGTGCTGGGCTCGATGATCCTGGGCGCCGGGCTCTGGATGAGCGTCTCGTCGATCCTGCCGCCCACGACCGAGGCCGCCCGCGCCGCCGAGGCGCTGTTCCCGCTGCCCTTCATCGAGGGCTCGGCCCTGGCCTCGAGCGTGATCGGGGCGGCGCTGGTGCTGCTGTCCTTCGGGGTGATGCGCCGGGCGCTGGCGGCTTTCTGGCTGGCGCTGGTGGTGATGGAGACCGGCGCGGCGGTGGCGCTGATCCAGGGCGTCGATCTGGACCGGGCGGTGTTTCTTGCGGCGGGCGCGCTGCTGTTGCTTCCGTTCCGCCATGCCTTCCACCGCCACACCATGCTGAGCCATGCGACGCTGACGCCCGCCTGGGTCGCGCTGATCGTGGCGCTGATCGCGGGCTTCGGCTTCGTGCTGTTCTTCGCCCACAAGCAGACCCCTTATGCGCATGAGCTCTGGTGGCAGTTCGCGGTCAACGAACGCGCGCCGCGCGCGCTGAGGGCGGTTCTGCTGGGCAGTCTCGTGCTGGGGCTCGGGGCGCTTCTGATGCTGTTGCGCGCGCCCCGCGTGGTGCCCGACCCGCCCGATGCCGAGGATCTGGCGGCCGCGGCGCGGATCGCGGGGGGCGGCGACAACCCCGATGCGGGCTTTGCGCTGACCGGCGACAAGTCGATCCTCGTCTCGGACGATGGCCGCGCCTTCGTGATGTTCGCAGCCTCGGGCCGGTCCTGGATCGCCTATGGCGGCCCGGTCGGCCCCGCCGATGCCGCCGAGGACGTGGCCTTCGCCTTCGTCGATGCCGCCCGGCGCGAGGGCGCGCGCCCGGCCTTCTACGAGGTGCGCGCGGCCGATGTGCCGATCATGCTGGATCTGGGGCTGTCGCTGCACAAGATGGGCGAAGAAGCGGTTGTCGATCTGACGCGCTTTTCGCTGGAGGGCCCGGCGCGCAAGAAGCTGCGGACGACCCATGCGCGGGCGCTGCGCGACGGGCTGTCGCTCGACTGGACCGAGCCGCCCCATACGGCTCCGCTTCTGGCCGAGCTGGGCACCGTGTCGGAGGCCTGGCTTGCGGCCAAGCGCGCCCATGAAAAGGGCTTCTCGGTCGGGCGGTTCGATCCGGCCTGGCTGAACCGCTGGCCGGTGGCGACGGTACGCCACGCGGGCCGGGTCGTGGCCTTTGCCAATGTGCTGGTCACCGACAGCCGGACCCAGGCCAGCATCGACCTGATGCGCCAGGTCGAGACGGCGCCGCCCTGCACCATGGAGTTTCTCTTCACCGCGCTGATGCTGCGGCTGAAGGACGAGGGCTATGCCGCTTTCTCGCTGGGCATGGCGCCGCTGTCGGGGCTGAGCCCGGAACGCAGCCGCAGGCTGTGGGACCGGTTCGGCGCGCTGATCTACCGGCACGGGCGGAGCTTTTACAATTTCGAGGGGCTGCGCGCCTTCAAGGCCAAGTTCGACCCCGACTGGCGGCCGCGTTATCTGGCCGCCCCCTCGGCGCTGCCGCCCCTGTTGACGCTGGCCGATGCCGCGCGGCTGATCGGCGGGCGCAGCGACCGGCGGAGCGCCGAGCGGCGCGGCAGCGACCGCCGGCACGAGGCCTGAGGCGCGTCCGGAAGGACATCTTGCCGCGGCCCGGAGGACCTTCCCCTTGGGGAAGGTTCGATTCGGGACGGTTCCGGACGCCGCCCGGGTGGCATTCCATTTCAGCACATGGCACCAGACCGACTGAATTTTAGGCAATTGCCGGTTTTCGATGCTGGTTCCCGGCGGGTCGCGCCCGCTTGCGCCTGCCGTTCCGGACCCTCTCGGGCACAGTGGCGCCGGGACGGGGCGGAGGGATCGCCCTTGGAAGGTAACAAGGAGGCCCAAGTTGCTTGAAATAAAGAAAAGTTTTTCCGCGCTGATGCTGACGGCGGGGCTGCTTTCGGCGCAGACGGCACTGGCGCAGGGCACGCTGCGCATCGGCATGACCGCAGCCGACATTCCGCTGACCACCGGCCAGACCGACCAGGGCGGCGAGGGCATGCGCTTCATGGGCTACACGGTCTACGACTCGCTCATCGAGTGGGACCTGACCTCGGCCGACAAGCCCTCGACCCTGATCCCGGGGCTGGCCACCGAATGGGCGGTCGATGCCGAGGACAAGACCAAGTGGATCTTCAAGATCCGCGAGGGCGTCACGTTCCATGACGGGTCGGACTTCACTGCCGAAGACGTGGTCTGGAACCTCGACAAGCTGCTGGACGACACGTCGGAACAATACGACCCGCGCCAGGCGGCGCAGGGCAAGTCGCGGATCCCGGCGGTGGCGAGCTACCGTGCGATCGACCCGCTGACGCTGGAAATCACCACCAAGACCCCCGACGCCACGCTGCCCTATCAGCTGGCCTGGATCCTGATGTCGTCGAAGGCCAACTGGGAGGCCCATGGCAAGGACTGGGAACAGGTCGCGTTGGAGCCCTCGGGCACCGGCCCCTGGAAGCTTGAGGAATTCGTGCCGCGCGAGCGCGCCGAGATGGTGCCCTTCGCCGAATACTGGGACGACACCCGGGTGCCGAAGCTCGACAAGATGGTGCTGATCCCGCTGCCCGAGCCCAATGCCCGCTCGGCCGCGCTTTTGTCGGGGCAGGTCGACTGGATCGAGGCGCCCGCGCCCGACACCATCCCGGCGATGACCGCGAACGGCTTCGTGATCTCGTCGAACGCCTATCCGCATAACTGGACCTGGCACCTGTCGCGGCTGGAAGGGTCGCCCTGGAACGACATCCGCGTCCGCAAGGCCGCGAACCTCGCCATCGACCGCGAGGGGATGGGCGCGCTTCTGGGTGGTCTGATGGTGCCCGCCAAGGGCTTCCTGCCGCCCGGCTCGCAATGGTTCGGCAAGCCCAGCTTCGATGTGCGCTATGACCCCGAAGAGGCCAGGCGCCTGCTGGCCGAGGCGGGCTATGGCCCCGACAAGCCGCTGAAGGTCAAGGCGCTGATCTCGCCCTCGGGCTCGGGCCAGATGCTGCCGCTGCCGATGAACGAATACATCCAGCAAAGCCTTGCCGAGGTCGGCATCGATGTGGAATTCATGGTGGTCGAGTGGAACCAGATGATCAATCTGTGGCGCGCGGGTGCCGCCGATCCGGCGGTCGAGGGCAGCCAGTCGATCAACTTCACCTACTTCATCCAGGACCCGTTCACGGGGCTGATCCGGCACCTGTCCTGCGACCTGATCGCGCCGAACGGCACCAACTGGGGGCATTATTGCGACCCCGGGATGGAAGAGCTGTTCACGAAGATCCGCAACACCTTCGATCCGGCCGAACAGGACGAGGTGATGCGCCGGACGCATGAGAAATTCGTCGATGACGCGCTGTTCCTGATGGTGACCCATGACGTGGCGCCGCGCGCGATGAGCCCGAGGGTCAAGGGCTTCGTGCAGGCGCAGAACTGGTACCAGAACTTCTCGTCGATCACGATGGAATAAACGACCCGTCCGGGTCCGGGAGCCCCGCCGCAGGCGCGCGGCGGGGCTTTTCCCGAAGGAGAAACCTTTCATGTTCAGCTATCTTCTCAGGCGGCTGATCCTCGTGCTGCCGGTGGCGTTCGGCGTTTCGGTGATCTGCTTCCTCTTGGTGCAGATCGCGCCCGGCGACCCGCTGACCGCGATCATGCCGGTCGATGCCACGGCCGAGGAACAGGCGGCGATGCGGGCGGCCTACGGGTTGGACAAGCCCCTGCCGGTGCAATACGCGATCTGGGTCGGCAATCTCGCGCAGGGCGACATGGGCCGGTCGATCGCGACCGGACGCCCGGTCTCGGGCGAGGTCTTCGGCGCGGTGCAGAATTCGTTGCTGCTCGCGGTCAGTGCGGCCGTCATCGCCTTCCCGATCGGCATCTTCCTCGGCTTCCTCGCGGGCTATTTCCGCGACAGCGCGCTCGACAAGGCGGTCACGGCGGTGTCGATCGCGGGCGTTTCGGTGCCGAATTACTGGCTCGGCATCGTCCTCGTGATCATCTTTTCGGTCAATCTGGGCTGGCTGCCCTCGATGGGGGCGGGGCCGGGCGGCTCGCGCGACTGGTCCTGGAACTGGGAGCATATGCGCCATCTGGTCCTGCCCGCGGTGACGCTGGCCGTGGTGCCCATCGGCATCGTCTCCCGCACCGTCCGGGCATTGTCGGGCGACATCCTGAGCATGGATTTCGTGCAGGCGCTGTACGCCAAGGGGATGACCCGGTTCGACGTGCTGATCCATGTCGGCCGCAATGCCGCCGCGACCGCGCTGTCGGTGATGGGGCTGCAGCTGGGCTATCTGCTGGGCGGCTCGATCCTGATCGAGACCGTGTTCAACTGGCCGGGCTCGGGCTTCTTGCTGTCGAATGCCATCTTCCAGCGCGATCTGCCGCTTTTGCAGGGCACGATCCTGGTGCTGGCGCTGTTCTTCGTTGCCATGAACCTCATCGTCGACGTGGCCCAGGCCGCCATCGACCCGCGGATCAAGAGGAGCTGAGCCGATGACGCTGACCGAAACCCTCGATCCGGTTCAGGCCCCCGAGGCGCGCAAGGGCTATTGGGCGGGCGTCGCCGGGCGGCTGGCGCGCGACCCGGTCTCGATGCTCTGCCTCGCGGTGGTGGCGGCCCTCATCCTGGCCGCGATCTTCGCGCCCTGGCTGGGGCTGGCCGATCCCTACAAGGGCTCGATGATCGCGCGGCTCAAGCCCATCGGCACGCCGGGGCACATCCTCGGCACCGACGAGCAGGGCCGGGACATGCTGGCAAGGCTGATCCATGGCGGGCGGCTGACGCTTTTCATCGGGCTGATGCCGGTGGTCTTCGCCTTCTTCATCGGGTCGATCCTCGGCGTCGTCGCGGGCTATGTCGGCGGCCGGCTCAACACCCTCATCATGCGGGTGGTCGATGTCTTCTTCGCCTTCCCCTCGGTGCTGCTGGCCATTGCCATTTCGGGCGCGCTGGGGGCGGGGATCGTCAATTCGCTGGTCTCGCTGACCATCGTCTTCGTGCCGCCGATCACCCGCGTCGCCGAGGCGGTGACCTCGGGCGTTCGCAGCCTCGATTACATCGACGCGGCCCGTGCCACCGGGGCCAGCGCGCTGACGGTGATCCGGGTCCATGTGATCGGCAATGTGCTGTCGCCGATCTTCGTCTATGCCACCTCGCTGACCAGCGTCTGCATGATCCTCGCGGCGGGGCTGTCCTTCCTCGGGATCGGCGTCCGCCCGCCCGAACCGGAATGGGGCCTGATGCTGAACACGCTGCGCTCGGCGATCTATGTCAATCCGTGGCTCTCGGCGCTGCCGGGGGTGATGATCTTCGTCACCTCGCTGTGCCTCAACCTGCTGAGCGACGGCGTGAGGAGTGCCATGAATGTCCGCGACTGAGCTTTACGACCTGCTGCCCGATCGCGGCGGCCCAGCCCAACCCCTGCTGACGGTGCGGGGCCTGAAGAAGTACTTTCCGATCCGGGGCGGCATCCTCGGCCGCACCCGCGCGATGGTGCAGGCGGTCGACGGCGTGTCCTTCGAGGTCCGCAAGGGCGAGACGCTTGGCATCGTCGGCGAATCCGGCTGCGGCAAGTCCACCACGGCGCGGCTGGCGGTCGGGCTGATCGACCGCGACGAGGGCGACATCATCTTCGACGGCGACGCGCTGGGCGACACGCTCAGCCTGCGCGAGCTGCGCCGCGGCATCCAGATGGTGTTCCAGGACAGCTATGCCTCGCTGAACCCGCGGCTGACCATCGAGGAGTCGGTGGCCTTCGGCGCCCGGGTGCAGGGGCTGTCCGATCCGATGGGACGCGCGCACGGGCTGCTGGCGCGGGTGGGTCTTGATCCTGCGCGCTTTGCCCAGCGCTATCCGCACGAGCTGTCGGGCGGCCAGCGGCAGCGGGTGAACATCGCCCGGGCGCTGGCGATGTCGCCCCGGCTGGTGGTGCTGGACGAGGCGGTCTCGGCGCTGGACAAGTCGGTCGAGGCGCAGGTGCTGAACCTGCTGTCGGACCTGCGCGCCGAATTCGGGCTGACCTATATCTTCATCAGTCACGACCTGAACGTGGTGCGCTATATCTCGGACCGGGTGCTGGTGATGTATCTGGGCGAGGTGGTCGAGGTCGCCCCGGTCGATGCCATCTGGGCGCGGCAGGCCCATCCCTACACCCGCTCGCTGTTCTCGGCGATGCCCTCGATGGACCCGGACAACCGGACCGAGGAGCCGCCCCTGACCGGCGATCCGCCAAACCCCATCGACCCGCCCGAGGGCTGCAGGTTTCACACCCGCTGTCCCTTCGCGGCGACGCTGTGCGGGCGCAAGGTGCCCAAGCTTCGCAAGATCGGCGCGGATGGCCACCTGGCCGCCTGCCACCTGCATGACCCTGCGTCCGGCCATCCCAAGGCGGGGAAGATCGCATGACCGACAAGCTGCTTGAAATCGACCATCTGACGGTGCGCTTCAAGGGCGCGCGCACGGTCCATGCCATCAACGACCTGTCGCTGTCGCTGGGTCCGGGCGAGACGCTGGCGCTGCTGGGCGAAAGCGGCTCGGGGAAAAGCGTGACGCTGAAGGCGCTGTTGCGGCTTCTGCCGCCGAAACGGACAGAGATCGAGGGCGACATTCGCGTCGGGGGCACCGACATCCTGCGGCTTTCCGGCCGGACGCTGCAACGCTATCGCGGCGGCGACGTGTCGATGGTGTTTCAGGAACCGGCGCTGGCGCTGGACCCGGTCTATACCGTCGGCGCCCAGATCGCCGAGACGGTGATGCGCCACAAGGGCGCGAGCCGGTCCGAGGCGATGGAGGTCGCTCTGGACATGTTGAAGCGGGTCAAGATCCCGTCGCCCGAGCGGCGGCTGCAGAACTACCCGCATGAATTGTCGGGCGGCATGCGCCAGCGGGTGATGATCGCGCTGGCTCTGGCCTGCCGTCCGCGGCTTTTGCTGGCCGACGAGCCGACAACGGCCCTTGACGCCACCGTCCAGATCCAGATTCTGCTTTTGTTGCGCGAGCTTCAGAAGGAATTCGGAATGGGGGTGATCTTCGTCACCCACGATATCGGTGTGGCGGTGGAAATCTCGGAACGGATCGCGGTGATGTATGCCGGCCAGATCGTCGAGGAGGGCACCACCCGCGAGATCATCAAGGACCCGCGTCACCCCTATACGCGCGGTCTTCTGGCGGCAAACCTGCACGATGTGGCACGGGGAGAGCGGCTGGCCGCGATCCCGGGCGCGCCGCCCGCGTTGGAAACCCGGCCTGCCTCCTGTTCCTTCGCGCCGCGCTGTGCGCTGGCCGGACCCGATTGCCGGGCCGGGCTGCCGCCTGTCGTGACCCCTGCGCCGCGGCGCCGCGTGGCCTGTCTGCGCGCCGACGAGGCCGTTCCTGCCGAGTGACCGGATGCTTATCGAAGAAGATGCCTATCATGCCTTCATGCCCTATCCCGCCGTGCCGGTGGACAATGCCCCCCATGGGCCGCTGTCCGGGCTGACGCTGGCGGTCAAGGATCTGTTCGATGTCCGGGGCTATCGCACCGGCTGCGGCTGTCCGCTGAAACTGGCCGCAAGCCCCGAGGCCGAGACCACCGCCCCGGCCGTGCAGCGGCTGCTGGAGGCGGGGGCGCGCTTCGTCGGCAAGACCCATACCGACGAGCTGGCCTGGGCGCTTTACGGCATGAACCCGCATTTCGGCACCCCGGTGAACCCGAAGGCCCCCGACCGGATTCCGGGCGGGTCCTCGTCGGGCTCGGCCGTCGCAGTAGCGGCGGGGCTGGCCGATATCGCGCTTGGCACCGATACCGGCGGATCGGTCCGGGCCCCGGCAAGCTTTTGCGGCACCTGGGGGCTTCGGCCGACCCATGACCGGGTGCCGCTGGCGGGCGCGATGGCGCTGGCACCCAGCTACGACACCGCCGGGCTGTTCGCGCGGGACGGCGCGACGCTTCTGGCCGCGGCCGGGGCGCTGATGGACCCCGACCCGGTGCCGCTGCCCGAGATGCCCGATCTGCTCTGGCCCGCCGACATGGTGGCCCAGCTTGACGAGGCGCCGCGCGCGGTGCTGGAGGCGGCCTTCGGCACCATGCCCTCGCGCGAGGTCGAGGTCTATCCCGAGGGCGCGGACGCGGCCTATGCCGCCTACCGGGTGACCAATGGCGGCGAGGCCCAAGAGACGGTTCTGCCCTTCATCCGCCGCTCGGGCATGCCGCTGGCGCGCGGCATCGACGGGCGCGTGGCAGCGGCCGCGGCGCTGGAGGAGGCCGAGATCGACAAGGCCCGCGCCACCCGTCATGCCTTTGCCGCCCATCTCGAGGAACTGCTGGTCGATGCCGTCCTGCTGGCGCCCGCGGTCCATGCGGCCCCCTTCGCGCTTGACGCGCCGGACGAGGTCTTGGACGGCTTCCGCCATGCTGCGATGCGGCTTCTGTGCGTCGCGGGGCTGGCCGGGTTGCCGCAGGTGGTGCTGCCTGCGGGCATGGTCGAGGGCGCGCCCTGCGGGGTGTCGCTGATCGGGCCGCGCGGGTCGGACCTGTCGCTGGTCGCGCTGGCCCGGCGGCTGGCGCCCGAGGCGCATCCATGACCGCCTGTCCGGTCGAAGCACGGCTGCGAGAGCTGGGCCACAGCCTGCCCGACAGCGCGCCGTCGCGGGCGATGTTCCTGCCGGGCAAGCTCAGCGGCAACCTGCTGTTCCTGTCGGGGCAGATCTGCGAATGGGAGGGCGTTCCGCGCTATTTCGGCCCGGCCGATGACTCTCTGGACCTGGCCGAGGCGCAGGCCGCGGCGCGGATCTGCGCGCTGAACCTTCTGTTCTCGATCCGCGCCGTGGTCGGCTCGCTTGGCCGGGTGCGCGAGATCGTGCGGGTTGGGGGCTTCGTCGCGGCGCGGCCGGGTTTCGAGGCCGGGCCGATGGTCGTCAACGGCGCCTCGCAGCTTTTCATCGACCTCTGGGGGACGGCCGGACAGCATGCCCGGACGGCGGTCTGCGTGGCGTCGCTGCCCGCCAATGCGCTGGTCGAGATCGACGCGGTGGTCGAGATCGCCTGAGACCGGTTCGCGGCCTAGCCGCCGGTATGGCTCATGTGGCGGCTGACCTGGCCGTCGGCGCGCTGGCGCGAATAGTCGAAATCGTGGCCCCTGGGCTTGGCGGCGATCGCGGCGCGGATCGCCGCGACCAGCGCGCCGTCATCGCCCGAATGGGCGCGCAGCGGTGCGCGCAGATCGGCGCGGTCTTCCTGACCGAGGCACATGTAGAGCTCGCCCGTGCAGGTTACCCGCACCCGGTTGCAGCTTTCGCAGAAGTTATGCGACAGCGGCGTGATGAAGCCGATCTTCTGCCCGGTCTCGGCCAGCCGCACATAGCGCGCCGGTCCGCCGGTGCGTTCGGCCAGATCGACCGTGGTGAAGCGGTCTTCCAGCCGCGCGCGCACGTCGCGCACCGACCAGTACTGATCGACCCGGTAGTCGTTGCCCAGATCGCCCATCGGCATGACCTCGATGAAGGTCAGGTCCATGTCGCCTGCGGCGCACCAGTCGACCAGATCGAACAGCTCGTCCTCGTTGAAGCCCTTCAGCGCGACGGTGTTGATCTTGACCCGGAGCCCCGCGGCCTGCGCCGCCCCGATCCCGCGGCGGACCTGATCGAGCCGCCCCCAGCGGGTGACGCGGGCGAACTTGTCGGGGTCGAGCGTGTCGAGGCTGACATTGACCCGCCGGACCCCGGCCTCCCAGAGCGCGGTGGCGTGCTTTTCCAGCTGCGAGCCGTTGGTCGTGACGGTCAGTTCGTCCAGCGCGCCGCTGTCCAGATGCCGCCCCATGGCACGGAAGAAGGTCAGGATGTCGCGGCGGACCAGCGGCTCGCCGCCGGTGATCCGGAGCTTCCTGACCCCGAGCCCGATGAAGGCCGAACAGAGCCGGTCGAGTTCCTCCAGCGTCAGCAGGTCCTTCTTGGGCAGGAAGGCCATGTTCTCGGCCATGCAATAGACGCAGCGGAAGTCGCAGCGGTCGGTGACCGACACACGCAGATAGGTGATGGCGCGGGCGAAAGGGTCGATCAGGGGCGGCTGCTGCATCATGTCGCAGAAGGTAAGGGCAGGGGGGACGCGCGGCAAGAACCTTTCGGGGCCCGCGCGAAGCCGCTAGGCTGGGGCGCGATGCTTGGATCGAGGAGACCGCCGATGGGGCGCGCAGACGGAACGACCCGGGGCCGGACGGCCGCCAGAAAACTGGGACCGGGTTTGGGACTGGCTCTGGTGCTGGCCGGGTGCAACGGGGCCGGAATTCCGCTTGGCGGCGGCGCCGCGCCGCCCGCCGAGGAGATCCCGGCCGATCCCGGCGCGCCGCTTTCGGCGCTTGAGACCCTGCCGACCGACGGGGTCCCCGAGGCCACCGGTCCCGAGGCCGGGGCGGGTACCGGATCGGGTGCCGGATCGGGCGCGGTGCCGACCGCCCCTTCCGGGCTGGCCGAGGCCACCGCGCCGGTCTTCGGGCTTGAACGCGAGCTGGGCGTGACGACCGCCTCGCTGGGCGATCCGAACGAGGCGGGGTTCTGGGCGGTGACGCCGCTGGTCGACGAGACCCGGCGCGGCCGTCTGGCCGATCCGGTCTCGGGCGCCAGCGTGCAGGTCGAGCTGAGACCCAGCGACAGCTCGCCCGGGGCGGGCACGCGGGTCTCGATGCAGGCGCTGCAGGCGCTGGGGCTGCCGCCGATCTCGCTGACCAATCTCAAGGTCTACGTATCGGAATAGGGCGCGGCGAGTCCCGGACGGTGCTTTGACGAAGGCAAGCTTGCGAAACGATCCGGCCGAATGGTGCGCATTGTTTCGCCCCTTGTCGGGTGCGGTGGCCGGTTTTGTCAGACAGGCCGAACCGGAGCGTGCCGGATCGCGGCGGGTCATCGTTTCCGGTTCGCCGGGTTTTCCCGGCGATTCCCCGCCGAACCGCCCCCATCGTTTCCGATTTCGCCGGTAAAACCCCCGGGCTTGCCCGGCGCGGGAGCTCCCGCCGCAGGTCGGGGCAGACCCATGCCTTCTTTAGGCCATACTCGACCGTAGCCCCCCAAGGCGTCCCGGGTTAAGGTTCTGTCAACCGATCCGGGGGCGGTCGGGCGGCTGTGCGGGGGCTTGGCCGATCGCAGGGCGGGACGTGCGCGGGACCGGCAAATCGGGTCGGTCGGCGCCGATCCAACCAGGGCAGCTCGGGTCGCCTGCGTCCCGTGCGCGTTCCGCAGGCGATTGTGCCACTGGTTTAGGCCATGGCCCCGCGACAGATGACCTCCGGGCTCTTGCGCCCGGAGCGTTTCCCCTGCAAAACGTCGCACCCGCTGGACAGGTGCCACAGCACGCGGCACGATCCGGCGGCGCGCGTGAGAGAACCCGGGGAAAGAAAATGTCCGACGAGTCCGAGGCCTGGCACATGATGCCGGTGGCAATCCTGGCAATCCTCTGGAACCTTGCCGGATGCGCCGATTACGTGATGACTCAATATGGCGTGGCGCCGTATCTGCAGCTCTTCACCCAGACGCAGGCGGCCTATTTCACGTCCGTTCCCGCCTTTGTCGACGGCGCCTGGGCGGTGGCGGTCTGGGGCGGGCTGATCGGCGCGGTGCTGCTGTTTCTCAGGGTCGGCGCGGCGCCCTGGGTGCTGGGGTTCTCGGCGCTGGGGATGACCACGGCGGCGGTCTGGCTGATCGGCTTCGCGACGCCCGGCCTGACCGAGGTCGCGGGCTATTTCGGCGACGCGATGATTGCCGGGGCGGCGGCGATGGCGATCCTGTTCTATGCCTATGCCCGCCGGATGCGGGTTCTGGGCGAGCTTTAGCGCCCCGCCCGGGCGCGCCAGTCGGTCCAGTCTTCGGGCGTGTCGAGATCGGTGACGGCGCGTCCGCCCGGCAGGGCCAGGGTGCGCACCGTCTCGCGGGCCAGCAGGTCGCGGCCGCCGACATCGCCCGCCACCGTTTCAAGCGCGGGGAAAAGCCGCGCCGGAAACACCACCGGATGGCCCGGGCGGCCGTCCTCGGCTGTGGCGCGCAGGCAGCTGTCTGGGGCCTCGGCGAAGCTCTCGATCAGGCGGAGGAGATCCTCCGTCCCGATCTCGGGCAGGTCGGGCAGCATCACCATCAGCCCGCGCGCGCCCGCGGCGGCTGCGGCCTCGGCCCCGGCGCGCAGCGAGGCCGCCATGCCCTCGGCCGGGTCGACATGGGTGACCCTGAGGCGTGGCAGCCCGTCCAGCTGTTCGGCTCTGGGACCGCCCGCATGGCGGGGCAGGGTGACCAGAACCGGGGCACCGCTGGCTCCGGCCCGGCGGGCCTGACGGCGCAAGAGCGCCTCGCCGTCGACCGTCTCGAGCAGCTTGTCCCGCCCGCGCATCCGCGACGAGGCGCCGGCGGCGGGCATGAGGATCAGGATGTCGGTCATCTTTGCCGGTCCCCCTCTTTGTGAACGGCCTGCCGCCCCCGCGCGGCCGCCGTCAAGGTCATGAAACCCGACTGCTCCGCTGCGGTCCGTGACGGTAACAAAGATTAACGACCGGGCCGAAGACGGAGGAGATGCCGATGGGCAGACGGGTCATGCGGGCGCTGTGCGCCCTGGTGCTTATCCTAGGGGCAGGGGAGGCTCTGGCGCAAGGGCAGGGACGGGTCACGCCTCTGACGCCGACGGCGCGGCTGCTTTTGCTGGCCCCGCCGCCGGTACAGCCGATCTATTGCTGCAAGGTCTGCAGCAAGGGCAAGGCCTGCGGCGACAGCTGCATCAGCCGCAGCCGGTCCTGCCATGTCGGGCCCGGCTGCGCCTGCGATGGCTAGCGTGGGGCCTAGCGTTCGGGGATCAGCCCGCGCGGGCTGAAGCGCAGCACCACCAGCAGCACCACCCCCATGGTCAGAAGCCGCATATGCGCGACGCTGTCCAGAAGATGCGTCTTCAGCGCCGAGCCGTCGGCCATGCCGGAGGTGATCGCGCCCATCAGCCAGGCGCCAAAGGGTTCCACCTGCACCCAGAGGAACCAGATCAGGAAGCCGCCCAGCACCGAGCCCCAGTTGTTGCCCGACCCGCCGACGATCACCATCACCCAGATCAGGAAGGTAAAGCGCAGCGGCTGGAACGAGCTGGGGGTGAGCTGGCTGTCATAGGTGATCATCATCGCGCCTGCGAGCCCGCAGATGGCCGAACCGAGGATGAAGATCTGCAGATGCCGGCGGGTGACGTCCTTGCCCATGGCGGCGGCGGCGGTCTCGTTGTCGCGGATCGCGCGCATCATCCGGCCCCAGGGCGATTTCAACGCCTTCTCGCAAAGCCAGAGCAGGACCACCAGCACAAGGGCGAAGAGCCCCGCATAAAGCAGCTTGACGAAGATGGTCGAGGCGGTCAGCGGGTCCAGCCCAAGCTCCTGCGCGCGGGCGACGAATTCGGCGCTGGATTGCAGGTCGACCTCGTAGGGCACGGGGCGCGGGATGCCGTTGACGTTCTTGACGCCGCGGCTCAGCCAGTCCTCGTTCTTGAGGACAGCGATGATGATCTCGGCGATGCCGAGCGTGGCGATGGCCAGATAATCCGACCGAAGCCCCAGCGCGGTCTTGCCGATCACCCAGGCAGCCCCCGCCGCCAGCAGGGCGCCGACCGGCCAGCCGATCAGCACCGGCAGGCCGAGCCCGCCCAGATAGCCGGTCGCGGCCGGGTCGATGGCCTCGATCGCCTCGACCGCCGGGTCGAAGATCGCGCGGTAGAGAAAGAAGCCCGCGATCAGCCAGACGATCATGGCAATCCCGCGCAGACGGCCTTTTGCCATCTTCCGCCAGATCGCGATGGCCCCGGCAATGACGCCGAGCCCCACGGCCAGCCCGGCCCAGACGCGGACCCCGCCCGCGGCCCAGGCCTCGGGCACGGGGGGCATCGCGATCAGCACCACGGCCAGCCCGCCCAGCGCCGAAAAGCCCATGACGCCGATGTTGAAGAGCCCCGCATAGCCCCATTGCAGGTTGACCCCCAGCGCCATCACCGCCGAGATCAGCCCGTAATTCAGGATGAAGAGCGCGGCGTTCCAGCTTTGCAGGAAGCCCGTGCCCGCGATCAGAAGGGCCACCAGCGCGAAAAGCGCCCGGTCACGCATGGTCATATGGATTTCCCCCGGAAAAGCCCCGTCGGCCGGAACAGCAGCACGATCACCAGGATCACGAAGCTGACCGCGAACTTGTAGTCGGTGCTCAGAAGCTGCACGAGCCCGTCAGGCGCCAGATTGTCGGGCAGGGTATAGGTCAGCACCTTCTTCCAGGCATAGGTGACCATCACCTCGGAATAGGCGATCAGGAAGCCGCCCGCGATGGCGCCCAGCGGGCTGCCGATGCCGCCGACGATGGCCGAGGCGAAGATCGGCAGCAGGAGCTGGAAGTAGGTGAAGGGCTTGAACGACTTGTCGAGCCCGTACAGCACGCCCGCGATGGTCGCCAGGGCCGCCACGATGATCCAGGTGATCGCCACCACGCGCTCGGGGTTGATCCCCGACAGAAGCGCCAGATCCTCGTTGTCGGAAAAGGCCCGCATCGACTTGCCGGTGCGGGTATAGGTCAGGAACCAGAACAGAAGCGCCACCACGATCACCGCCGTGACGATGGTCAGCCCCTGGGTGCTGCGGATCGCCAGCCCCTCGTCGAGCCCGGTCATCGTCTTGAACTCGCGCGCGGTGATGATGAAACGCTCGCCATCGGCGAAGTTCTGTTCGCCCGGCCCGATGATGATACGCACGACGCCGTTGAGGATGAACATCACCCCCATCGAGACGATGACCAGGATCACCGGCTTGGCGCGCTGTTCGCGGTAGAAGCGATAGACCAGCCGGTCGGTGCCAAGCACCATCAGCGCGGTTCCGGCGATCCCGAAGGGCAGGGCCAGCAGGGCCGTGGGCAGCGGCCCGAACGAAACCCCTGCCGCCTGCAAAGCCCAGGTGACGAGGATCGTGACCATGGTCCCGAAGGCCATCGTGTCGCCATGGGCGAAGTTCGAAAAACGCAGGATGCCGTAGATCAGCGTGACCCCCAGCGCGCCAAGCGCGAGCTGCGCGCCATAGGCGGTGGCCGGGACCAGCACGAAATTGGCGAAAGCCACAAGGGCGTTGAGGAATTCCATCACTCGCAGGTCCCGATATAGGTCGTGGAAACCGGCCCCTCGGCCGCATGAACGGTATAGCGCGCGGCGGAGCGGGCGATGGCCAGATAGTGCCGCTCGGTCCCGGCGCCGCCTTGCAGGAAGAGCGTGCCGCCGGTTCCGGGGCCGCTCAGCGTGCCGATGGCCTCGACGCGACTGCCGGCAAGGCTCAGATCGGCGCGCGCCAGTTGAAGCCCCGCCCCCAGGCCGCCGATCCGTCCGCTGACCGCAGCCGTCACATCGGTCGCCTCGCAGGGCGCGGCCTCGCTGCAGGCGGTGGCGAAATGACAGCGCATCTCGAACCCGTTGGGGCCGGGATCAGGGGCGGTCCGCTCGGCGGTCTGGGCCGCGGCGGGCAGGGCCAGCGCGGCCCAGAGGCCGAGCAGCCCGGCCAGCGCGGCCAGTCTCTGCGGCCGGGGCGCGATCTCGGGGGCGTGGGTCACGGCGTGACTCCTTCGAACGGGTCCGGGGCGCGCGCCTCTGCGCCCGGACAGGCTTCAGTCCTTTTCGGCACAGGTGCCATGCACGGTGACGGCAATCGCCCGGGGCGTGCCGCCCTCGGGGTCGAGCAGCACCGCGTCATGCCGCGTCAGCACGAAATCGAGCGTCTCGAAGACGGTCAGCACGCCCGCACCCTGGCCGGGCTCCAGCCCGCCGCCGCTGGCCTGCAGGCGCACACCCTCGGTGCCGGGCAGGCGGCGGAATTCGTAGAACCGCCCGGTCTCGTCGGCGCCCTCGGGCGTCATCACCACCTTGGCGCCGGTCTTGCGCCCGACCTCCAGCGCATAGCGCAGCTCGGTCGGCTGACAGCCCGCGCGGCCCGCGTCCAGATTGCTGACGCAGGTCAGCCGCGCCACGCAGTCGAGGCTGACGGCCGCCGCCCCCGCCGCGCCGGCCGATACCGCCACCAGGGATCCCGCAAGGATTGCCAGATGTCTCATGCTCAGCCCCCCAGGAAGGTGCGCCGCACCTCGGGATCGTCGAGCAACGCCCGGCCGGTATCGGTATAGGCGTTGCGGCCCTGGACCAGCACATAGCCCTTGTCGGCGATCTCCAGCGCCTGACGCGCGTTCTGTTCCACCATCAGGATGGAAATGCCGGTCCGCGCCACCTCGATGATCCGGTCGAAGAGCTCGTCCATCACGATCGGGCTGACGCCCGCGGTGGGTTCGTCCAGCATCAGGACAGAGGGCCGGGTCATCAGCGCGCGGCCGACCGCGACCTGCTGGCGCTGGCCGCCCGACAGCTCGCCCGCCGCCTGCCGCCGCTTTTCCTTGAGGATCGGGAACAGCCGGTAGACCTCGTCGATGGTGCCCGAAATGTCGTCGCGGCGCAGGAAGGCGCCCATCTCGAGGTTCTCCTCGACCGTCATCGAGGTGAAGATGTTGTGGGTCTGCGGCACGAAGGCCATGCCCTTGGCGACGCGGGCCTGGGGGCTGAGGCGGGTGATGTCCTCGCCGTTCAGCCGTACCGCCCCGGCATGCACGTTCAGCATCCCGAAGACCGCCTTCATCGCGGTCGACTTGCCCGCCCCGTTGGGGCCCACGATCACCGCGATCTCGCCCTTCTCGACCGCCACCGTACAGCCGTGCAGGATATCGGCCCCGCCATAGCCGCCGGTCATCCGGTCCCCGATCAGGAAAGGCTCTGCCATGCGCGCTTCCGTTCTTCTTCTTGGTTCAAATACCCATGCCCAGGCCCGCAAGAGGCACCGGCCGGGCGGTTTGTCGGACGCCGGTCTCAGCAGGCGCCAGTCTCTGGCGCTGTTTCAGGCATTGGCACCCGCCTTCATCTTGTTCTTCAGCCCGGTGCCCAGATAGGCCTCGATCACCGCCTCGTTCTGCATGATCTCGTCTGCCTTGCCCTGGGCCAGCACCTTGCCCTCGGCCATCACGATCACCGGATCGCAAAGCCGGCCGATGAAGTCCATGTCATGCTCGATCACGCAGAAGGTGTAGCCGCGTTCCTTGTTCAGCCGGACGATGGCCTCGCCGATGGTGTTCAGAAGCGTGCGGTTGACGCCCGCGCCGACCTCGTCGAGGAAGACGATCTTGGCATCGACCATCATCGTCCGGCCCAGCTCCAGCAGCTTCTTCTGCCCGCCCGAAAGATTGCCCGCCTTCTCGTCGGCGACATGCGAGATCGTCAGGAACTCGAGCACCTCGTCGGCCTTGCGCGCCAGCGCGCGTTCCTCTTGGGCGATCCGGCCGCGCCGGAACCAGGCCGACCACAGCCCCTCGCCCGACTGGCCCGCGGGCACCATCATCAGGTTCTCGCGCACCGTCATCGAGGAAAATTCATGGGCGATCTGGAAGGTCCTGAGCAGCCCCTTGTGGAACAGCTCGTGCGGTTTCAGCCCGGTGATGTCCTCGCCATCCATCAGGACCCGGCCCGAGGTCGGCGGCAGCACCCCCGCGATCACGTTGAACAGGGTCGACTTGCCCGCACCGTTCGGCCCGATCAGCCCGGTGATCGAGCCGGTCTCGATCTCGATCGAGGCACCGTCGACGGCATGAAAGCCGCCGAAATGCTTGTGCAGGTTTTCGACCTTGATCATCGGTGTTTCCCTTTGCCGCCGCGTCCTTGCCCGGCGGCGGGCGCTTAGCGAATGGCACGGCCCGGGGCAACCTTTTTCAGCCCCGGGCCGTCCGGCCTTAATGTCGCGGCGCGGCTCAGCGGAACCGGTCGGTGACCGCCTTGCCGTCGGTGATGGTGAACTCTCGGAAGCTGCCCGCGCTTTCGCCCGACCCGATCATCTCGACATTGGTGGCGCCGACATAGTCGATGTCCTCGCCCGCCTTGAGCAGTTCGAGCCCCCTGGCCAGCTCGCCGGGCAGGATCTTCTCGCCGGGCGCGTTGGCCACGTCCATGATCTTGTCCTTGTAGTCCGCAGGCGCCGACGAGCCTGCCGCCTGCATCGCCAGCAACATCAGCGCAGCCGCGTCATAGTCTTCGGCCACATAGGACGAGGTGCCGTCGAAGCCCGCCTCGGCCGCCATGTCGAGGATGGTCTGCGCGCCGTCGCTGTCGGTGCCGGGCACGGTGCCGAACGAGCCGTCGAGCGGCGAGCCGATGGCCTCGATCAGCGAGTCGCCATACATGCCGTCGGGCAGGAAGAAGGTGTCGAAGGCGCCGGTATCGACCGAAGCCTGGATGATGCCCTTGCCGCCCTGATCGACATAGCCTGCCACGACCAGCATGTCGCCGCCCGCCGAGGCCAGCGCCGCGACCTCCGCCGAATAGTCGGCCTTGCCGTCCTCATGCGCGGCCGAGATCGTGACCGTGCCGCCGGCGGCCTCGAAGGCGGACTGGATCGAGTCGGCCAGACCCTTGCCGTAATCGTTGTTGGTGTAGGAAATCGCGACCGAGGAGATGCCGCGTTCCTTCAGCACGTCGGCGATCACCTCGCCCTGGCGCGCGTCCGACGGCGCGGTGCGGAAGAACAGCCCGTCATCCTCGGCGGTCGAGAGCGCGGGCGAAGTCGAGGAGGGCGAGATCATCACCACGCCGTTCGGCCGGGCGACGTTCTGCAGCACCGCACCGGACACGCCCGAACAGTCGGCGCCGACGATGCCGTTCACCTTGTCCGAGGTGACCAGCCGTTCGCCCGAGGCGGTGGCGGCGGCGGCGTCGACGCAGGTCGAGTCGGCCCGCACCGAGCTTACCGTGGCGCCGTCCAGCAGCGTGCCGGCCTTGTTGACCTCGGCAATCGCCAGTTCCGCGCCCGCGGCCATGTTCGGCGTGATCGATTCCAGCGGGCCGGTAAAGCCCAGAAGGATGCCGATCTTGACCTCTTCGGCGTTCGCGACGCCAGCGAGGGCCAGCGTGGCCGCGCTGGCCAGAAGCAGTTTCTTCATTCTTAGAACTCCCGTGTTGGAACGAAATTCATCGTGACCGTAAAAGCCGCGCAAGAAAAAGAAAAGGGCGTGCCTCGGCGCCCCGGGATCCCGGCCCGCAGGACAGCCCGCCCGCGCCCGTCCGGCGCCTCACGCCTCGAGCCTCCCGCCGCGGCTGCCGCGTTCGCGGTAGGGCGTGGTGTCGTAATGGGCGCGGTAGCATTTCGAAAAATGGCTGGGCGAGGCAAAGCCGCAGGCCAGCGCCACGTTGATCACGCTCATGTCCGTCTGCATCAGCAGGTTGCGCGCCTTCGACAGCCGCAGTTCCATGTAGTAGCGTTTCGGGCTGCGGTTCAGATAGCGCCGGAACAGCCGTTCGAGCTGGCGCGTCGACATGCCCACATCGCGCGCCAGCGTCGCGGGCGAGATCGGGTCCTCGAGGTTTTTCTCCATCACCTGGATGACCTGGCTCAGCTTGGGATGGCGGACCCCGATCCGGGTCGGGATCGACAGCCGCTGGGTGTCCTGATCGGTGCGGATCGAGGAATAGATCAACTGGTCGGCCACCGCATTGGCCAGATCCTGGCCATGGGTCTGCGCGATCAGCGTCAGCGCGAGGTCGATCGAGGCGGTGCCGCCCGCCGTGGTCATCCGGTTGCCATCGATCACGAAGACGGAGCGCGTCAGCTCGATCTCGGGGAAATCCTCCAGAAAGCCGTCCTGGTTTTCCCAGTGGATGGTCGCGCGCTTGCCGTCGAGCAGCCCGGCCCTGGCCAGCGCATGCGCCGCGGTGCACAGCCCGGCCACGATCAGCCCCTTGCGCGCCTCGCGCCGGAGCCAGCCGACCAGCGTCCGGGTGGTGGCCTTCTGCACGTCGATGCCGCCGCAGACGATGACGATCTCGTCGCGCCCCAGCGGCTCGAGGCCGATGTCAAGCAGCACCCGGCTGCCGTTCGAACAGGCCGCCTCGCCGCCGCCTTCGCCCGCCAGCCGCCAGCGGTAAAGCGTCTGCCCGGCCATGCGGTTGGCGATGCGAAACGGCTCGATGACGCCCGCGAAACTCATCATGGTGAAGCGGTCGAGCAGGACGAAGACGACGTCCTGCGGTTTCCGCCCGGAGGCGGCCGCGAGTGCGGTGCTGGATCTGTCGGGAACCGGGGCCAAGCATCCCTCCGCGCGTCGTGTCGATCAGCGATACAGAATTGTCCGTCGGGATCAAGGCCTGCGCGCGCAGGCGCGGGCGGGCAGGGGGGTCTGACCGCGCGGCTGACGGGCGCGCCGACGGGCGGGCGGCGGCACGGCCGGGGAGGCGCGGCGAATTCCGGGTAGCCGGATGCGGTCTCAGCTCTTATAAGGCGCCAATTGACGAAGAGCATGGAACCACGACGATGACCCCCTGGCAGAAATCGGATTGGCGTGCCCGCCCGCGGGTGCAGATGCCCGACTACACCGATGCGGCGGCCCTGACGGCCGTCGAGGCGCAGCTTGCCAAGTATCCGCCGCTGGTCTTTGCGGGCGAGGCGCGCAACCTCACCGCCAAGCTCGGACAGGCGGCGCAGGGCAAGGCCTTCCTGTTGCAGGGCGGCGACTGCGCCGAAAGCTTCGCCGAATTCTCCGCCGATACGATCCGCGACACCTTCAAGGTGCTGTTGCAGATGGCCATCGTGCTGACCTGGGGCGCCAAGGTGCCGGTGATCAAGGTCGGCCGGATGGCGGGCCAGTTCGCCAAGCCGCGCTCGGCGGCGACCGAGACGATGAACGGGGTCGAGCTGCCCAGCTATCGCGGCGACATCATCAACGGCTTCGACTTCACCCCCGAGGCGCGGATCCCCGATCCGGCGCGGATGCTGCAGGCCTATACCCAGGCCGCCGCCTCGCTGAATCTGCTGCGCGCCTTTTCCAAGGGCGGGTTCGCCGATATCCACCGGGTGCATGCCTGGACGCTGGGCTTCCTCGAACGCGACGAGGCCGAGAAATACCGCGACATGGCCAACCGGATCAGCGACACGCTGGCCTTCATGACCGCGGCGGGCGTCAACGGCGAGACCATGAACGGGCTCTCGACGGTCGATTTCTTCACCTCGCACGAGGCGCTTCTGCTGGAATACGAAGAGGCGCTGACCCGGGTCGACTCGACCTCGGGCAACTGGATCGCGGGCTCGGGCCACATGATCTGGATCGGCGACCGCACCCGTCAGGTCGATGGTGCCCATGTCGCCTTCTGCCAGGGTGTGATGAACCCGATCGGGCTGAAATGCGGGCCCTCGATGGCCGAGGACGACCTGAAGATCCTGATCGAGAAGCTGAACCCGAAGAACGTGCCGGGGCGGCTGACGCTGATCTCGCGCTTCGGGGCGGGCAAGGTGGGCGATCACCTGCCGCGGCTGATCAAGGTGGTGCGCGAGATGGGGGCCGAGGTGCTTTGGGTCTGCGACCCGATGCATGGCAACACCATCAAGTCGCCGAGCGGCTTCAAGACCCGGCCCTTCGACGCGGTGCTGTGCGAGGTGCAGGAGTTCTTCGCCGTCCACAAGGCCGAGGGCACGATCCCCGGCGGGGTGCATTTCGAGATGACCGGCAAGGACGTGACCGAATGCACCGGCGGCGTGCGCGCGGTGACCGACGAGGACCTGTCCTCGCGCTATCACACCGCCTGCGACCCGCGGCTCAATGCCAGCCAGGCGCTGGAACTGGCCTTCCTCGTCGCCGAGGAACTGTCGGCGCGCAACGACGCGGCCGCGGCCGCAGCCGCCATGTGATCCGCTCTGGCCGGCGGGGGCACAGTGCCCCTGCCGGACTACGCTTCATGCAAGGGCGCAAGACCGCCCGGCAACCTATTCCAGAACAACAAAAAAATCCCGCCCGCCTTCTGGCGGACGGGACGTTTCCTCCGGACAGGCGATACCCGTCGCCCGGCGTCCGGAGAGGACCATTCCTTGATGTCAGAACGCCGGTTCCGGTTCGACGATCCCGCCCTGAATGACCGTCAGTGCCGGGCGGCGCGCCTCGCCCGTGTCCTGCGCGGGGCGCGGTTCGGGATTGGCGGTTTCGCCGAGGATCTGGAACCGGCGGGGCGTCCAGCCCACGGTGCCGACCGTGGCCAGCGCGCCGAGGATCTTGGTGGGCGAGCCGTTCTCGCGGGCCAGCGGCAGCAGGATCATCCCGGCGAACAGGGCCTGGCGGTTGTAGCTGCGCGGCGAGATCAGCGTCAGCCGCACGCCCGCCCCGTCGCCCGCCAGAAGCGCCTCGATCTTGTCTTCCAGCACCGGGCGCGATTCCGGCAGGATCATCGCCGACAGCGGCATGCCGCGCATGTCCATGCCCATCAGGTCGGTCATGTGCTGGCCGGTCAGCCGCAGCCGCAGGTGGCGCGGCGCCATCGCCTCGGCCACGAAGCAGTTCGACAGCGCGCGCGAGAAGCCGCGCGGATCGAGCTGGGCCCGGCTGGGCAATGTGCCCTGATCGTCACGCAGCCCGGCCCAATAGGTTTCGACGTCGTCCAGGGCGGACAGGGCGCCTCCGGTTCGGTATCCCGACAGGGCGATCACCGCAGCGCGGGGACGGGTTTCGGACTCCACCATGGCAGTCTCCTTGCATCTCGGTATCGCCGCGGGCACCCTGTCCGCGGCGTTGTCGCCACCCGATCGAAGTGCTATCGCGATACGACCTCTGTTGAAAGGAATTTGCCACAAAATGGCCACTTATTCGCGCCTTTTTTATACCGAAGGTTAACGGGTTCATGTTGCAGTCGATGACCGCCTTCGCGTCCCGCTCCGGACAGACGGAAACGCATGTCTGGACATGGGAGTTGCGGGGCGTGAACGGGAAGGGGCTGGACCTGCGCCTGAGGCTGCCGGACTGGGTGTCCGGGCTGGAACAGGCGGTGCGGACGGCGGTGCAGGGGCGGGTGGCGCGCGGCAGCGTGACCCTGGGGCTGCGACTCACGGCCCGCGATTCGGCCCATAATGCCCTGCATGTGGACCCGGCCGCGCTGACGGCGGCGCTGACGCTGCTGGCCCGGGTCGAGGCCGAGGCGGCGCGGCAGGGGCTTCGTCTGGCGCCCTCGAGCGCGGTCGAGATCCTGGCGATGCGGGGGCTTGCCGACAGCGCCGCGCCCGACCCCGATACCGGCCCGCTGCTGGCGGCGCTGACCGCCGATCTCGGCCCGCTTCTTGACGACTTTGTGGCGATGCGGGCGGCCGAGGGCCGGGCGTTGACCACCGTGCTTTGCGACCATCTCGCCACAATTTCGTCACTGGCCGAGACCGCCGCCCGTGCGGCCGAGGCCCGGCGCGGGCAGATGGAAGACACACTGACGACCGCGCTTGCGCGGGTGCTGGAGGGCGCGGCGGGCGCCGATCCCGACCGGGTCGCGCAGGAACTGGCGCTGATCGCGGTCAAGACCGACGTCACCGAAGAGATCGACCGGCTCAGGGCCCATGTGGCGGCGGCCCGGGCGCTGATGGCGGCGGGCGAACCGGCCGGGCGCAAGCTCGATTTCCTGATGCAGGAATTCAACCGCGAGGCCAACACGCTGTGTTCCAAGGCGCAGTCGGCCGAGCTGACCCGGGTCGGGCTTGACCTCAAGGCGGTCATCGATCAGATGCGCGAACAGGTCCAGAACGTGGAGTAAGAGCCGATGGCGGCACGGCGCGGATTGCTGATCATCCTGTCCTCGCCCTCGGGCGCGGGCAAGTCGACGCTGGCGCGCCGGTTGCGCGACTGGGACCCGGCGATTGCCTTTTCGGTCTCGGCCACCACCCGGGCGCCGCGGCCGGGCGAGGTCGACGGGCACGACTATCATTTCCTGTCGGAACAGGCCTTCAAGGCGCAGGTCGCGCGCGGGGCCATGCTGGAACACGCCTTCGTCTTCGGCAATTTCTACGGCTCGCCCGAGGCGCCGGTGCGTGCCGCCATCGAGGCCGGGCAGGATGTGCTGTTCGACATCGACTGGCAGGGCGCGCAACAGATCCGCAATTCGTCGCTGGGCCAGCACACGCTGTCGATCTTCCTGCTGCCGCCCTCGATTGCCGAACTGCGCCGGCGTCTGGTCAGCCGCGGTCAGGACACCGCCGAGACCATCGCCGGCCGCATGCAGAAAAGCTGGGACGAGATCAGCCACTGGGACGGCTACGATTTCGTGCTGGTGAACGACGATCTCGACGCCACCGAAGAGAAGCTGAAGACCATCCTGACCGCCACCCGCCTGCGGCGCAGCCAGCAGCCCGGTCTGACCGAGCATGTGCGCGCGTTGCAGGCCGAATTCGAGGCCCTGCCATGACCCTTTACGCGCTTGACGGACTTGCCCCCACCCTGCCCGAGGACGGCGACTACTGGGTTGCCTCCGACGCCAACGTGATCGGCAACGTGATCCTCGGCGCGGGCGCCTCGATCTGGTTCGGCAGCACGCTTCGGGGCGATAACGAGCCGATCACCGTCGGCGCCGGGACCAATATCCAGGAAAACACCGTCTGCCATACCGATATGGGCTATCCGCTGACCATCGGCGCGGGCTGCACCATCGGCCACAAGGCGATGCTGCACGGCTGCACCATCGGCGAGAACACCCTGATCGGGATGGGCGCCACGGTGCTGAACGGCGCCCGGATCGGCCGGAACTGCCTGATCGGCGCCTCGGCCCTGATCACCGAGGGCAAGGCGATCCCCGATAACAGCCTGGTGATGGGCGCGCCGGGCAAGTTCGTGCGGCAGCTGGATGAGGCGGCCATCGAGCGGCTGCGGCAGTCGGCGCTGCACTATCAGGAAAACGCGCGCCGCTACCGGGCGGGTCTTGTCGCGATATGAGACCGACCGGGCGGCCCGTTCCGCCACGCGAGGGGCGCTAGTGCCGCGCGCGGGGGATCAGCTGAACCGTGATGCCCGGGCAAAGTGCCGCGATTTCGCGCCGGATGATTTCGGGGTTGGGCACGACGGGCGTCACCACGACATAAAGCCCGCGATAACCGCCAAGTTCCAGCTGCGTGGCCAGATCCATCGCGTCGAACTGTTCGGTCAGAAGCGGCGAGACCACCATGTCGACCGATTGCACCGAGGACAGCGCGGCCTGAACCAGACCGTAGGGCAGCCGCTCGACGCGCGCGCTGGCAAAGGGCATGCCGATTTCGGGCTGATCGACCCGATCGAAACCGATCAGAAGCGCCATTCCGCCACGGCCGGGGCCGGGTTCGGCATGAGGGGCTTGTCCGGGGCCTGTATAATCCATAGCCGCGCTCCTTTTGGCGACTGGCCATCACGGCCGAATTTCGGAAAACCTCGTCAACAACACTGTCAAGCTGTTCATTACGCCATGTACACAAGTCTGCCTATAGCGCGCGGGTGGGCAATCTGGCAATTGCCCAAAGGTCGATTCCGTAACGTCCAGCCGTCATGGCCGGGCCGGGGCCGGTCTTCAGGGATGGGGTGAAAAGTGAACGATTCTTTAGGGTTGTCAATTATTGCCGGCGTTCCCGTTCCGGTGGTGCTGATCGGACGGGACGAGCGCGTCAGCGCCCTCAATGATGCGGCCATGGCCCTGTTCGGCCCCAGCGGAACCGGTCGGCACTATGTGACCGTGCTGCGCCATCCGGCGCTTCTCGATTGTGTGGAAGAGGCGCTTCGGCTGCGCCAGCCGCGCCGCGCGCGCTATCTGCGCAGCGATCTGGGGCGCGATTCGACCTATGACGTGACCGCCAGCCCGCTTGAGGGCGTGGCAGCGGGCGGCGTCGTTCTCAGCTTTGCCGATATTTCCGACCGCGAGCAGGCCGGGCAGATCCGCCGCGATTTCGTGGCCAATGTCAGCCACGAGCTGAAAACCCCGCTGACCGCGCTGATGGGCTTTATCGAGACCCTGCGCGGCCCGGCCCGGGACGACGCGGCCGCGCGCGAGCGGTTTCTCGACATCATGGCGCGCGAGGCGGAACGGATGAACCGGCTGGTCAGCGATCTGCTGTCGCTGAGCCGGGTCGAGGCCGAAGAGCGGATGCGGCCCGGCGCGCGGGTCGATGTGGCGGCGCTGTTGCGGACCTCGGTGCAGACCTTGCGGTCGCTGGCGCGCGGCGCCGGGGTCGAGATGACGCTGGAGGGGGCCGAGGAGGCGACCCATGTGCTGGGCGACGAGGATCAGCTGACCCAGGTGTTTCACAACCTGATCGAGAACGGCATCAAGTATGGCGGCTCGGGCGGGGTGCTGCGGCTGGTCCTGACCCGGTCCGAGCGCGAGCTGGCGTTTCGCGGCCCCGGCGTGCGGATCGACGTGATCGACCGGGGCGAGGGGTTCGATCCGGTGCATATCCCGCGCCTGACCGAACGGTTCTACCGGGTCGACAGCCACCGCTCGCGCGAGATGGGCGGCACCGGGCTGGGGCTGGCCATCGTCAAGCATATCGTGAACCGCCATCGCGGCCGATTCCGGATCGACAGCGTTCCGGGCGAGGGAAGCACGTTTTCGGTGATGCTGCCGATGGCCTGACAACCCATGGTGGCAATGCGAAAGCGGGACCCCGAGATGTCGCAGCCGAATATGACGACTGTCATAAAACCGTTACTTCAGTGTCACAAAAGGTTGGCGCCGCAGGTCTAGGACCCGGGCCGAGGCCGCCCGCAGTCCCGCGGCCGAAACCAATCAGGAGCTATTCATGTCCTTTGCGAAACTGACCGCCTCGGCGCTCGCCATCGCTGCCGTTTCGGCGACCGCCGCCGCGGCGCGCGACAATGTCCAGGTTGCCGGGTCCTCTACCGTGCTGCCTTACGCCTCGATCGTCGCCGAAGCCTTCGGCGAGAACTTCGACTTCCCGACCCCGGTCGTGGAATCGGGCGGGTCGTCGGCCGGTCTGAAACGCTTCTGCGAAGGCGTCGGCGAAACCTCGATCGACATCGCGAACGCCTCGCGTCCGATCAAGGACAAGGAAATCGAAACCTGCAAGGCCAATGGCGTCTCGGACATCATCGAGGTCCGCGTCGGCTATGACGGGATCGTCTTCGCCAGCCAGCTGAACGGCCCGGCCTTCACCGCCTTCACGCCCTCGGACCTTTTCAAGGCGCTGGCCGCCGAACTGCCGGTCGACGGCAAGATGGTCGCGAACACCGCCTCGACCTGGGCCGATGCCAATCCCGAGCTGCCCGCGGTCGATATCGCCGCCTTCATCCCCGGCACCAAGCATGGCACCCGCGAAGTCTTCGAAGAGAAGGTGCTGATCGAGGGCTGCAAGGCCACCGGCGCGCTTGAGGCGATGGTCGGCATGGGCATGGACGAGAAAGACGCCGAGAAGGCCTGCAAGGCGGTGCGCACCGACGGCAAGTCGGTCGATATCGACGGCGACTACACCGAGACGCTGGCCCGCATCGACACCAACCCGAACGGCGTCGGCGTGTTCGGACTGGCCTTCTACGAGAACAACACCGACAAGCTGAAAGTGGCGACCATGTCGGGCATCGCGCCCTCGACCGAGACCATTGCCTCGGGCGAATATCCGGTGTCGCGTCCGCTGTTCTTCTACATCAAGAAGGCCCATATCGGCGTGATCCCCGGCCTGAAGGAATTCGCCGAATTCTTCGTGTCGGACGAAATGGCCGGCCCCGACGGCCCGCTGGCCGCCTATGGCCTGGTGTCGGACCCGGAACTGGCGGCGACCCAGGCGAAGGTTGCCAACGAAGAGACCATGAGCAACTAAGCTCGGCAGGTCCGGAAGGGCGGCCCCCACGCCGCCCTTCCGTCTTTTAGGTTGTTTCATCCCACAGACGGAGCGGTCATGCCTGTTCTCTGGCTCGTGCTCATCGTGTTCGCCCTCGGCGCCCTCGGCTTCGTGCTGGGCCGGCGCCGCGCCCTTGGCGGGGCGGGGGGCGACATTCGCCTGCTGCATTCGCTGCCCTCTTACTACGGCACCAATGTCGCCTTGCTGACCGTCGTCCCGGCTCTGTTCCTTCTGGGCATCTGGCTTCTGGTGCAGCCGATCGTGGTCGATGCGAAAGTGTCGGCCTTGCTGCCCGACAGCGCCATTTCCGAAGGCACCACCCGCGATCTGGTGATGAGCGACGTGCGCCGCATCGCCGAGGGGCTCGACAAGGCGGTGGCCGAGGGCGCGATGACCCATGCCCAGGCGCGCGACATCCGGGCCGAGTTTACCGATGTCCGCAACCGGCTTGGCGCGGTCGGCGTGGCGCTGGGTTCGAGGGTCGGCGCGCCCGAGCTTTTCGCCGCCCAGCGCTACCGCAGGATTGCGGGCGAGGGCAGTCTGGCGATGACCGGCGCGGTTCTGGCGCTGGCGCTGGGGGGCTTCGCGCTATCGCTGATCCGCACGACGCCCAGCTTCCGGGCGCGGAACTCGGTCGAGACCGGCATCCGCTATGTGCTGATCTTCGCGGCGACCATCGCGGTCCTGACCACCATCGGCATCGTGCTGTCTCTGGTCTTCAACACCATCGATTTCTTCCGGCTTTATCCCGCCTGGGACTTCTTCTTCGGCACGACCTGGAGCCCCAGCTTCGGCGGCGGGTCCGACCTTGGCATCCTGCCGCTTCTGTGGGGCACCTTCTATATCTCGATCATCGCGCTGGCGGTGTCGGTGCCGATCGGGCTGTTCGCGGCGATCTACCTGTCGGAATACGCCACACCGCATGTCCGCGCCTTCGCCAAGCCCATGATCGAGGTGCTGGCGGGCATTCCGACCATCGTTTACGGCCTCTTCGCGCTGCTGACGGTGGGGCCCCTCTTGCTGAAGGTTTTCGGTCAGGACGGGGTCGGCCTCATGCAGGCGGGCACGGCCGTCGTGACCGCAGGGCTGGTGATGGGCATCATGCTGATCCCCTTCGTCAGCTCGCTGTCGGACGACATCATCAACGCGGTGCCGCAGTCGATGCGCGACGGCTCGCTGGGGCTTGGCGCCACCCGGTCGGAAACCGTTCGCCAGGTTGTCCTTCCGGCGGCGCTGCCGGGCATCGTCGGCGCCATCCTTCTGGCCGCGAGCCGCGCCATCGGCGAGACCATGATCGTGGTGCTGGGGGCAGGGGCCGCGGCCAACCTGTCGCTGAACCCGTTCGAGGCGATGACCACGGTCACCGCCAAGATCGTCAGCCAGCTGACCGGTGACGCGGACTTCGCCAGCCCCGAGGCGCTGGTCGCCTTCGCGCTTGGCATGACGCTGTTCGTCATCACCCTTGGGCTGAACGTCTTCGCCCTTTACATCGTGCGCAAGTACCGGGAGCAGTACGAATGACCGACGTCCCCTTCACCGACGCATCGTCCGGCCCGGCCCGGCCCGCCCGCACCGGTTCGCTGCTCGAGGCCGACGCGCGCACCCGCCGCCGCAACGCCGCCGAAGCCCGGTTCCGGCTGTACGGGATCGCCGCGGTCGGGGTCGGCCTGTTCTTCCTGGCGGCGCTGCTTTACGCCATCTTCTCGAACGGCATCGGCGCCTTCCAGCAGACCGGCTACACGCTGCAGGTCGAATTCCGCGAGGACGTTCTGGACAAGACCGGCAATCGCGACCTCGAAGATATCAAGTCGGTCAAGACCTTCGCCTATTCGCCGCTGCTGCGCGCGGCGATGCTGCGCGAGATCGAGACGCACGGGATCGACACGCCGCTGGCCGATGCCAAGGTCACCGGCTTTTCCTCGCCGCTCGACAAGCTGTTTTCCGATGGCGCCCGCTCGACCTTGCGCGACATGGTGCTGGCCGACCCGAGCCTGATCGGGCACACGGTCGCGGTACGCATCCTCGCCTCGTCACGGGTCGATGGCTATCTCAAGGGGCGCGTCAGCCGCGAGTCGATCGAGCGCGACAAGAACCTCGACGCGGTCCATCTGGACCTGATCGACAAGCTGCGCGATGCGGGCGTCGCGACCAAGGGCTTCAACCTGGCCTTCATCACCGGGCCCGACGCCTCGGACGCGCGCCCCGAACAGGCGGGGCTGGGCGTGGCGATGCTGGGCTCGCTTTACATGATGATCGTGGTGCTTCTGCTGTCCTTGCCCATCGGGGTCGCGGCCTCGATCTATCTGGAGGAATTCGCCCCCCAGAACCGCTTTACCGACATCATCGAGGTCAATATCTCGAACCTCGCGGCGGTGCCCTCGATCGTCTTCGGGATCCTCGGGCTGGCGGTCTTCATCCAGTTCGTCCACCTGCCTCAATCGGCGCCGCTGGTCGGCGGGCTGGTGCTGTCGCTGATGACCCTGCCGACGATCATCATCTCGACCCGCGCCTCGCTGAAGGCGGTGCCGCCCTCGATCCGCGACGCGGCGCTGGGGGTAGGGGCCTCGAAGATGCAGGCGGTGTTTCACCATGTGCTGCCGCTGGCGATGCCCGGCATCCTGACCGGCACCATCATCGGACTGGCCCAGGCGCTGGGCGAAACCGCGCCGCTCTTGCTGATCGGGATGGTCGGCTTCATCGCCTCGAACTATCCCGACGGCGCGGTCTCGGGCTTTCTCGCGCCGAACTCGGCCATGCCCGCGCAGATCTACGAATGGGCCAAACGGGCCGACCCGGCCTTCTACGAACGGGCCTGGGGCGGCATCATCATCCTGCTTCTGTTCCTGATGACCATGAACATCATCGCCATCATCCTGCGCCGCCGCTTCGAGCGCCGCTGGTAGATCGCCGCGAAAGGACATCTAAGACATGTACGACAATCCAGATCTTGCGAGGACGACGGTGACGAGGGACATCAAGATCGCGGCCCATGGATGCCAAGTCTTCTACGGCGATACCCATGCGATCAAGGATGTCGATATCGACATCGAGGACAAGACGGTCACCGCCTTCATCGGCCCCTCGGGCTGCGGCAAGTCCACCTTCCTGCGCTGCCTCAACCGGATGAACGACACCATCGACATCTGCCGGGTCGTGGGCGACATCCGTCTGGACGGCGAGGATATCTACGACAAACGGGTCGATCCGGTGCAGCTGCGCGCCAAGGTCGGCATGGTGTTCCAGAAGCCGAACCCCTTCCCGAAATCGATCTACGACAACGTGGCCTACGGGCCGCGCATCCACGGGCTGGCGCGCGGCAAGGCCGATCTCGACGAGATCGTCGAAAGCTCGCTGCGGCGTGCCGCGATCTGGGAGGAAGTCAAGGACCGGCTCGATGCGCCCGGCACCGGGCTGTCGGGCGGCCAGCAACAGCGGCTTTGCATCGCGCGGGCCGTCGCGACCGAACCCGAGGTGCTGCTGATGGACGAGCCCTGTTCGGCGCTCGACCCGATCGCGACCGCCCAGGTCGAGGAGCTGATCGACGAGCTGCGCAGCCAGTATTCGGTGGTGATCGTGACCCACTCGATGCAGCAGGCGGCGCGGGTCAGCCAGAAGACGGCCTTCTTCCATCTGGGCAGCCTGGTGGAATACGGCGAGACGGGGCACATCTTCACCAATCCGACAGACCCCCGCACCGAAAGCTACATCACCGGCCGGATCGGCTGAGAAAGGTTCCAGAATGTCGGACGTGATGAAGGACCCGCATATCGTCAAATCCTACGACCGCGATCTCGAATCGATCCAGGCGCTCATCATGAAGATGGGCGGTCTGGTCGAGACCGCGATCCTGGAGGCCGCGAATTCGCTCGAGACCCGGGACGAGGAACTGGCCGAACAGGTGCGCAAGGGCGACAAGGCCATCGACGCGCTGGAAGAGAAGGTCAACGAAGAGGCCGCGCGGCTTCTGGCGCTGCGCCAGCCCTCGGCGGGCGATCTGCGCACCGTGCTGTCGGTGATGAAGATCTCGGCCAATCTGGAACGCTGCGGCGACTATGCCAAGAACATGGCCAAGCGCACCGGCGTGCTGGTGCAGATGGCGCCGATGGAAGGTTCGGCCGGCGCGATCCGGCGGATGGCCAAGGCGGTCGAGCTGATGCTGAAGGACGCGCTGGACGCTTATATCCAGCGCGACGCCGAACTGGCCGAGGACGTGCGCCAGCGCGATCTGGAGGTCGACCAGATGTACAATGCGCTGTTCCGCGAATTCCTGACCTTCATGATGGAGGACCCGCGCAACATCACCGCCTGCATGCATCTGCATTTCATCGCCAAGAACATCGAGCGGATGGGCGATCACGTGACCTCGATGGCCGAGCAGGTGATCTATCTGGCGACCGGCCATCTGCCCGAGGACGAACGCCCGAAAGCCGACCGGACCTCGGTCGATGCGGGCCGGAGCTGACCGCATGAGCCCGACCGAACAGCCCACGGTCCTGATCGTCGAGGACGAGCCCGCCCAGCGTGAAGTTCTGGCCTACAACCTTCAGGCCGAGGGCTTTCGGGTCTCGAAGGCCGAGAACGGCGAAGAGGCGCTTTTGCTCGTGGACGAGCAGGCGCCCGACATCATCGTTCTCGACTGGATGCTGCCCTCGGTCTCGGGGATCGAGGTCTGCCGTCGGCTGAAATCGCGCGCCGATACCCGTGGCGTGCCGATCATCATGCTTTCGGCCCGGTCGGAAGAGGTCGACCGGGTGAGGGGGCTGGAAACCGGCGCCGACGACTATGTGGTGAAGCCCTATTCGGTGGTCGAGCTGATGGCCCGGGTGCGCGCCCAGCTGCGGCGCACGCGCCCGGCGGCCGTCGGCCAGCGGCTGGAATTCGAGGACATCCTGCTGGATGCCGAAACCCACAAGGTGTTCCGGTCCGACAAGCCGCTGAAGCTTGGGCCGACCGAATTCCGGCTGCTCTCGACCTTCATGGAAAAGCCCGGCCGGGTCTGGAGCCGCGAGCAATTGCTCGACCGGGTCTGGGGGCGCGACATCTATGTCGACACGCGCACCGTGGACGTCCATATCGGGCGTCTGAGGAAGGCGCTGTGCCAGCATGGCGGGTCCGATCCGGTCCGCACCGTGCGCGGCGCGGGCTACGCGCTGGGCTGAGCCCGTCTGTCCTGTCCTGACGGCCAGCGCGCAAGCGGCGGGGCTTGGTTTTTATCCGATTTTTTTGGTCGGGAATTGATCCTCGACCGAGGCCGACCTATGGTGTCCCGGTGTCGCAGGGCCGTTTTCCCTGCGGCGCAGGGATCGAGAAACTTGGCGCCGAGGCTCCGGGAAGACAGGTACATGCGCATGGGATCAGCGGGCATCGCGACCGCCGCGGCAGTTTTGGTATTTGCGTCGGGGATGGCGTCGGCCGATGAGGGGGGCGCGACCGCCGGTCCCTATGCCACGCCCGAAGCCTTCGGCGAGGCGCTGTTCTTTGACGTCAACCTCTCGAAGACCCGCAGTCAGGCCTGCGCCACCTGCCACGATCCGGCCCGGGCCTTCACCGACCCGAGGCCGACCGCGGCGGGGCGCGCGGTGTCGCTGGGGGCCGACGGCCACTCGCTGGGCGACCGCAACGCACCGACCGCCGCCTATGCGATGTTCTCGCCGACCTTCGCCCGGCGCGCCGATGGCAGCTATGTCGGCGGCCAGTTCCATGACGGCCGCGCCGCCGGTCTGGCCGAACAGGCGGGCGGGCCGCCGCTGAACCCGATCGAGATGGGGCTGGCCGATGTGAACGAGGCCGCCGCGCGCATCCTGGAAAACCCGCGTTACGACGCGACGCTCGACGCGCTTTACGGCCCCGGGACCGCCTCGGACCCCGAGGCCGTCTATCGCGCCGCGACCTCGGCCATCGCGGCCTTCGAGGCGACCGATCTCTTCGCGCCCTTCGATTCCAGGTATGACAGATACTTGCGGGGCGAAGTTCAGCTGACGGATGAAGAAGAGCTGGGCCGTGTCCTGTTCTTTTCGCAGCAGTTCACCAATTGCAATCTCTGCCACCAGCTGCGCCGGTCTCCCATGGCGGCGGACGAGACCTTCACCGATTACAGCTATCACAATATCGGCGTCCCGGCGAATACGGCCGCGCGCGCGGTCACCGGCATCACCGCGACCGATCTTGGGCTTCTGGCCAATCAGGCGGTCGACGATCCGGCGGAGGCGGGCAAGTTCAAGGTGCCCGGGCTGCGCAACGTCGCTGTGACCGGGCCTTACATGCATAACGGCGTGTTCGAGGATCTGCGGACCGTGATCCTGTTCTACAACAAATACAACAGCAAGGCGGCGGCGCGGCAGATCAACCCGGAAACGGGCGCACCCTGGGCCGCGCCAGAAGTGCCGGACACGCTGTCGATGGACGAACTGACGACCGGACCTGCGCTTGACGACGAACGGATCGACGCGCTGGTGGCGTTTCTGGGAACGCTGACCGACCGCCGCTATGAGGATCTGCTGAAGTGAGAGGGGCGGTCCCTGGAACGTAATGCCGGACGGAGCCGTTGAAAACAGCCGGGGCAGCGGCTCTTGCGCGGTCACACTGTTGCAACCGCTTTGAAATGTTCCGCTTTCCGCAAAACGGAAATGTTCCACCCGGGCGCAGAGGAGAGCACAGCCTGACAGGGCGGAGACCTCGGATATCGCAGCCCTGGCTGGCTTTGCGGGTCCCTTTGCGCGCCGGGCGGCCAATGAGTTCCAGCCGTCGTTGCGGCGACCGGCCGGGTCGTAGCAGGTGCGTTGTTGGCCGGCCCGGCGTTTCCTTGGTGGCGTCTTTTCCTGCCCCTCCTTGAGGTCGGCCAGCGCCGCGCCGAGGCGCTTGTTTTCGGCGATCGCCGCATGGCTCACGCGCTGGTTCTTGTAGAAGGCAGAGCAGGGGAGCCGGAAACCCTTCCAGCGACCCTCGAGGCTGGCATCGGCAAACTCTTAGGTGTCGACGGACCTGCCCGGCAGCGCCCGTGTGATGTGCTTTCCTGAAGGGTGATCCGCCAGCGATCGTCGGAGAAGACAGGCTGCTGACTGACATAGCGTTGGTCGCGCAAGCAGAGGGTCAAGCAGAGGGTCTCGCGCAGCCGATCCGGCTCGATATGTCGCGATGCACTCATCATGTCGCGATGCACTATCGCAGGTTCGACAGGTTCGGGATCGACCTTGAAGCCCGGACACAGCTTCGCCGCGTGATCGCCATGACCGGACACCACGCCGATGCCGTCGAGCGACGCGATCTCACGCGCGACGGCAAGACGCCTTTGCGGCGTGAAGAAGTCTTCAAACGCGCCGATCCGGTCAGGCGAACAAGCCCGAAGACGGCTTGTTCATAGGTCGAGATCGGAGAACGGTCGGCCCGCATCTCGGACGTATCCGCAGAACACGCGGTAAGCATCAGAGTGGGCGACCGCCGCCAGCGAGCCAGCGGCGCCCGGATCACGATCTTGAGGGCCAGCGTCAGGGTGGTACATGGACCGGCGCCGAACGGGCGCCACAACTGCGCGGTACCACAAGGCCGATAATCATGATTATGTTACTCACGCACTTTGAGAGACGCGCGACTGCGACTGCGACCAATTCAACCCCGGATCCATCAGGCCGTTTCCCAGCGTCACTCGCGGGAAGTTCCGTTGAGTGGAACAAAGTGCCGTGATAACAAAGGCTAGACTGCGGCCGCCGCGCCGTCTGCAAGACCGGACCCGAAAAACGGGACGTTGCGCGCCCGGTTTTGCCCACCGTTACGCTGCACGGCGGCGCTCGACAGGAGCCGCTTACCTGAACTAACAAAAAGGCATGTGTGGAGGGTCAGTCATGATGGGTCGAGTTCGGCAAACCGTGTCCGTGCGTCTGTGCGCTTCCGGAACCGCGAGGTCGAGGTCTTCATGAGCCTTGAACATCTGAGCGCCTTGATCGCTGCGCGCAGCGTCGAAGAGCTTTGGGCGCTGCACACCCAGAAGATGGCCGATTTCGGGTTTGACCGTCTGATCTACGGATTCACGCGATTCCGCGCCGCCAACAGCTTCGGCGACCGCGATGACGTCATCGTCCTGTCGAACCATTCGCCGGACTATGTCCGCGCCTTTGTCGACAAGGGCCTTTACATGAATGCCCCGATGGTCCGCTGGGCCTCGCGGAACGAAGGCACCAGCAGCTGGCGGATCATCACCGAGCGGATGGCCCGGGGCGAACTTCCGCCCGAAGAGCTGGAAGTGTTGCAATTCAACCGCTCCATGGGCGTGGTCGCGGGCTACACGATCAGCTTCAGCGAAATCTCGGTCCGCGCCAAGGGCGCCATCGGGCTTGCGGCCCGGCCGGGGCTCGATCAGGACGATGTCGACCGGATCTGGGCCGAACATGGCGACGTGATCCAGCTGATGAACGACGTGATGCACCTGAAGGTGCACAACCTGCCCTATGCCGCACAGCGCCCGCCGCTGACCCCGCGCCAGCGCGAGGTGCTGGAATGGGTCGGCGACGGCAAGTCCACGCTCGACATCGCCACCATCCTCGGGGTCACCCAGGCCACGGTGGAAAAGCACCTGCGTCTGGCCCGCGAGGCGCTGGATGTCGAGACGACCGCCCAGGCGGTTCTGAAGGCCTGGTTCCAGAACCAGATCTTCCGCGCCGAGTCGCCATAAACGTCGCCCGAGATCCAGACCCAGACCCAGACCCAGCCCCTTGACCGGGCTTGCCCATCCCGAAGTGACGTAAGGTTACATCGGAGGTCGCAATGCGCGAAGAGTCGTCGCCTTTGGGTTGAATTTCCTTAATTTTCAGCTTCCCCGGAAGTACGGATTCCCTGACTACACTTTTGGCCGCCAGATCGGCAAGTTTCTGCCGTTCCGTGAGTGGTGGCCTTGGGCCAAGGAACAGTCTCGGCGAGGAACCGCGCAATTTCGCGGAGAGCGCCGAACCGGGAAACCGGAGCAGGTTGTGGTCGTCCTTTTTCGGCGGTCGCGACCTGCACCTTTTCGGCAGGGTCGTCCACCCCAGCGGGCGGCGCGCGAAAGGGTTCGAGGGGCGGCAAGCAAGTTAAGGGGGGTTTGCCGCCCCTTTCATTCCTCTCGCACATTCCCGGATCTTGCACCTTTCAGGTTTGCGGCGCGGACGGGCCCGACCCACCCGTGCCCCCCCTGCCCCTCCGGATCGCTGTCGGGCCGCCGTGACGACGGGTCGGTCCCGTCCGCCAGGCCCGAGGCGCGGACCGGGTGCCGGGAACTGCGGCGTTCGGCGATGTAAAGCGCGCCTTCGGCCCGGCGCAGCGCGGCCTCGACGCTTGGCTCGTCGAACGCGGCCATGCTGAGCCCGATGGCAGCCTCCGGCAGGTCCGGCGCCAGCACCAGGGCCAGACGCTCGGCCATCCGGGCAAGCTCGGTCTCGCTGGGCACATTGGCCACCACCAGAAGGTTCCGCCCGCGCCAGCGGCCGACGCTGTCCTCGTCCCTGAGATGGCGCGTGGCCCTCTGAAGCGCCCGGCCCATCGTCCGGTCGTCAGGATCGGTCGCCGTCCCGTGACCGGCTGGCGCACAGAGGATCACCCCGACCGGTCCCTTGCCGTCCAGCAGGTCGCGGTCGGGCCGGAACCGGCTGGTGCGCCCGGCGACCGGGTCGAAGCGCTCGGTCCGGGCCTCGGCGCGGACGGCGCGGTCGATGCTCGCGGCCAGCGCCAGCACCAGCGCGACCTGCGCCGCCCCCAGAAGCGCGATCAGCAGTTCGAGCGCGGGCCGGGCCGCCCGGACTTCGGGAAAGAGCCGCTCGGCCGCCAGGCCAGCCAGCCAGGGCATCGCCAGCGCCAGCCCGAGAAGCCCGCGCGCCCGGAGCCCGTGGCGCCCCCGCGCGAACAACGGGTGCAGGACGGGATCGGCCCGCAGCACATGGCCCAGGGCAAGACCGCCCAACAGCATGCAGACAAGTCCGAAGGCCGCGACCGGCTGGCGGCCGTCCGCGGCCGACAGGACGGTGCCCATCAGAAACCACCAGATCCCCGCCCAGGCGGCCGCCAGCAGCGCGAGCGCCGCGCCCCGGCTGAAGGGCTTGACCGCGAGGCCGAGGTTCAGGGTCAGCACCGCATAGGCCGATGGCAGGTCGAAACCGGCGCCGGTTGCCAGCATCCCCGGCAGCGACGTGCCCGAGAGTGCCTGCGGCCAGCCGGGCAGCAGGGCCTCAAGAAGCCCCTGCGCGCCGATCAGCGCGGCGCCAAGCCCGAGCCCGGTCCAGATCTTCAGCGACCGTCCGGCGGGCCGACGCCCGAGCAGCGACAGCGCAAACAGCATGAAACCGGCGGCGGCGGCAGGATGAAGCGCGGCCGCCTCGCGCTGCGGCGGGAACAGCGACACCGGCAGCGCGCCGGCCAGGGCCGCGACCAGCATGGCCAGGCCAAGCAGGCGAAGCGCCTGACGCGACAGGGCATGGGCGGGAAAGGCGGCGAGGCTCGGCACGGTCTGGCCCCCAAGGCTGGGAAATCTCGGCGCAAAAACCGTAATGTTTTGACCCTAATCCGCAGTTAAGGTTAATAAGATTGCGCGATAGGACGAAATAACGTGCGGCGCGTAACCAAATATTAAACCTATCGCTGCCCAATTCCGCCGCATAAATGGTGACGAGCGAGCGGTACGATGTGGACCAGTGGCCTGACAATGCGGAAATCCGGAGCGATGCGCGTTCTGGGCCTTGCCATCCTTCTGGTGATCGGTTTCGGGCTCATTCAGAATCTCGTGTCTCCCCCCGACGACAGCGCGGCGGCGCTCCATCCCCTGCCGGCCATCGGCTTTGCGCTTTTCGGGCTGGTCTTCCTGACCGGCCCGCAGATCCTGAACCGCAACGCCCCGATCCGCATGATGGCCGCCATCGTCGCACTTCTGGCGATCGAGCACCTCCTGGAGGCATCGGTTCCGGGCTGGATGCAGATCGTGGGTCATCCCCGGATCGAGTCCGCGATCGAAGGCGTGGGGCTGCGTGGCGTGCTGTCGGTCGAAACCTCCTTCGCGCTTGCCGTGCTCAATCTGGGCCTGCTGGCCGAGCCGCATCAGCGTCAGGCCTCGCTGCTGTTCCTGGCCGCGGCCTGGGTCGCGACCACCATGGGCGTTCTCAAGCTCGCCTTCAATCTGACGCTCTGGCGCGGAGAAATGTCGCCCTATGCGCTCGCGACCATGGTGCTGGTCTGCTCGGCCCAGACGCTGAAGCTGCGCGACCAGCCGTTCCTGCGGCCGCTTTTCGCCCAGACAAGCTATGGCACCTATACCCGCGCGCTGGTCACCGGGGCACTGGTCGTTCCCTGGATGTCGGGCTTTCTTTATTTCCTCAACGTGCGGCCCGATCCCGCCACCCATCTGGCGCTGGAGCTTGCCTTCGGCTTCATCGGCTGGATCATGCTGGCGCTGGTGCTGAGCATCGGCCATCTGATGGAGAAATCGAGCCTCGCGCTGGAACACGCCGCGCGTCACGACCCGCTGACCGGCGCCCTGAACCGGCGCGGCCTGTCAGCGGCGCTGGGCAGCCGCGACGAGGCGCGCGGGGTCGTGCTGTTCGACCTCGATCACTTCAAGGCGGTCAACGATGCGCTTGGCCATGACGCAGGCGACCAGCTTTTGCGCGACATCGCAGAAATCGTGACCCGGAACGTGCGCGACAGCGACCTTCTGGTGCGCTGGGGCGGCGAGGAATTCCTGGTGGTGATGACCAGTTCGGCCGAGGTGCTGCTGGTGCAGACCGCCGAACGCCTGCGACAGGCCATCGCCGCCCATACCCCGATGCGGATCGGCGCCACCACCCGCCCGGTGACGGCCTCCTTCGGCGTCAGCATGGCGCATCCCGGCGAGACCGGCATCGCCGCGGCGATCCGCCGGGCCGACGAGGCGCTTTATGCCGCCAAGATCCGCGGCCGCAACCGCGTCTTTTCGGCCGCCGCGCTCTGCGAGGCCGATCCCGGCACGCTGCCCGCCGTCGCCCCGATCGAGCCGGCGCGGCTGGTGTCCTGAACCGGCCCCCGCCCGCGCAAGCCCGCGTGCCCCCGCGTCGGGGTACGAAAACGGCGCGGCCCCGTCCGGGTGCCGCGCCGCCTTGTCTTGGGCCGCGTCGTCGTCTGATCGTCCGGGCCTTGCGGCCCCGGCGGACAGGATCAGCGCCAGATCAGCCTTGCGCGACTTTCGCCACTTCGGCCGCGAAGTCCTCTTCGGCCTTCTCGATGCCTTCGCCGACCTCGATCCGGACAAAGCCGGTGATGGTGGCACCGGCGGCCTGGGCGGCCGCCTCGACGGTCAGGTCGGGGTTCACCACGAAGGCCTGACCCATCAGGGTCGATTCCGCGATGAACTTCTTCATCCGGCCCGGGATGATGTTGTTGGTGATCACCGCCTCGGGCTTCGGTTTCGCGGCGCCCGCGTTTTCTTCCAGAGCCTTGGCGGTCTGGACGGCGAGTTCCTTCTCGATCACGGCCGGGTCCATCTGGGCCTCGGACAGCGCCGCCGGATTCGCCGCGGCGACGTGCATCGCCACCTGACGCCCGAAGGCCTCGTCGCCGCCGGTCATCGCGACCAGAACGCCGATCTTGCCCATGCCGTCGGCGGCCGCGTTATGGACATAGGCCACGAGCTGGTCGCCCTCGATCTTCGCCATCCGGCGCAGCGTCATGTTCTCGCCGACGGTGGCGATCTTGTCGGTCAGCGTGTCGGCCACCGACTTGCCGCCCAGATCGGCCGCTTTCAGCGCCTCGATGTCATCGACGCCGATGGCCGCCTTGGCGATCTCCGCGACCATCGCCTGGAATTCGGCGTTCTTGGCCACGAAGTCGGTTTCCGAGTTCACCTCGACCGCGACGCCCTTGCCCCCCTCGACGACGACGGCCACCAGGCCCTCGGCGGCGGTGCGGCCGGATTTCTTGGCGGCCTTGGCCAGACCCTTGGTGCGCAGCCAGTCGACCGCGGCGTCCATGTCGCCATCGGTTTCGGTCAGCGCCTTCTTGGCATCCATCATGCCCGCGCCGGTCTTGTCGCGCAGTTCCTTCACCAGTGCAGCGGTGATCGCCATGGTTCGGCTCTCCTCGATAGTCGTTGGGTGACCGGGCGGGCTCTAGCCGCGCCCGGTATCGATTCCGTGACAGCGGATGAGGCTCAGGCCTCTTCCTCGGTCCGGGCCTCGGCCAGCAGTTCCTCGACCGGCGCCTCTTCCAGCGCGCCGATATCGACGCCGGCGGCATCCATCTGCGCGCTCATGCCGTCCAGCGCGGCACGGCTGGCCAGGTCGCAATACAGCTGGATCGCGCGGGCCGCGTCGTCATTGCCCGGGATGATATAGTCCACGCCGTCGGGCGAGCAGTTGGTATCGACCACCGCGACCACCGGAATGCCCAGCTTGCGGGCTTCGAGGATCGCCAGGTCTTCCTTGCGCACGTCGATGACGAACAGCAGATCCGGCAGACCGCCCATTTCGCGGATCCCGCCCAGAGACGCCTGCAGCTTGGTCTGCTCGCGCTCCATGTGCAGCCGTTCCTTCTTGGTCAGGCCCTCGGCGCCGGCAGACATGCGCTCGTCGATCTCGTTCAGACGCTTGATCGACTGCGACACGGTCTTCCAGTTGGTCAGCGTACCGCCGAGCCAGCGGTGGTTCATGTAGTATTGGGCGCATTTCTCGGCCGCATCGGCCACCGATTTCTGCGCCTGCCGCTTGGTGCCGACGAAGAGGATGCGGCCGCCGCGCGCCACGGTATCGCGGATCACGTTCAGCGCCTGGTCCAGCATCGGAACGGTCTGGGTCAGGTCGATGATGTGAATGCCGTTGCGGTCGCCATAGATGAAGGGCGCCATGCGGGGGTTCCACCGCTGGGTTTGGTGACCGAAGTGAACGCCAGCTTCCAGCAGCTGACGCATGGAGAAATCGGGAAGCGCCATGTCCTTGTCCTTTCCGGTTTGCGCCTGGGCGGGACGTCAAGGGCAAATGCCCAACCGGCGGACCGCTGCGGGATGTCTCCCCGCAGGGCCCAGCCCCGCCTGTCGAAGTAGCGCGCGAATACCGTCATTCGGCCGCCCGCACAAGCCCTGCCGCTTCTTTCTGGCGAAAATACCCAAATCCCGCGACTTGTCACCGGCCGGGACGCGGATCAGAAAGGCGCCATGAGCGCGGATCTTCTTCTTTGCATCGGTGCCGTCCTCTGGGACGTGATCGGCCGCGCGCCCCGCCCGATGGCGCCGGGCGACGACCGCCCGGGCCGGATCTCGCGCCGCCCCGGCGGCGTGGCGCTGAACGTGGCGGCGGCTCTGGCGCGGCACGGTCTCCGCCCGGCGGTCCTGGGGGCGGTCGGGCGCGACGCCGAAGGCGCGGCGCTGATCGCCGCCACCGCCGAGCTGGGGATCGAGACCCGCTGGCTTTGCCGCGGCGCGCAGCCCACCGACATCTATATGGCGATCGAGGATGCGACCGGGCTCGTGGCCGCCATCGCCGATGCGGGCGGGCTGGAGGCCGCCGGAGCCGCGGTGCTGGCGCCGTTGATCGAGGGTCCGCTCGGCACGCCCGACCGGCCCTTCGCGGGCACCGTGGTGCTGGACGGCAACCTGCTGCCCGGGCTTCTGGCCAAGATCGCCGCCCATCCGGCCTTCGCCGCCGCCGATCTGCGCGTGGCGCCCGCAAGCCCCGGCAAGGCCGAGCGGATCGCGCCCTTCCTTGCCCGGCCCGGGGCGACGCTCTATCTGAACCGGGCCGAGGCGGGGCTGATCCTGGGGCGCGAGCTTGCCGACGCGCCGACGGCGGCTGCCACGCTGCGGGCCGCAGGCGCGGCGCGGGTGCTGGTCACCGATGGCTCCAAAGCGGCCGCCTTCGCGTCGGACGACCGGCTTGTCGCGGCCTGCCCGGCGCCTGTCGAGGCCGCCCATGTCACTGGCGCGGGCGACGCGCTGATGGCCGCCCATATCGCCGCCGAACTGGGCGGCGTCCCTGCCGAGGCGGCGCTTGCCGCAGCTCTTGCCGCCGCCACCCGTCATGTCACCGCCGAGGCCGATCCATGCCCCTCTCGCTGAGCTACTCGCCCGAAGTTTCCGACGCCAAGGCCGCCTTCGCGCCCATCGTCGCGCTGGAAAGCACCATCGTCACCCACGGCATGCCCTGGCCGCGCAATCTCGAAACCGCGCTGGCGGTCGAGGCCGAGGTGCGCGCGGCGGGTGCGGTGCCCGCCACCATCGCCGTCATCGAGGGGCGCATCCATGCCGGACTGGCGCCCGACGCGCTTGAGGCGCTGGCCCGGGCCGGGGGCGTGGCCAAGCTCAGCCGGGCCGATCTGGCGGCGGCACTGGCGCGCGGCATCACCGGCTCGACCACGGTCGCGGCCACGATGATCTGCGCCCGCCTGGCCGGGATCGCGGTCTTCGCGACCGGCGGCATCGGCGGCGTGCATCGCGGCGCCGAAACCAGCTTCGACATCTCGGCCGACCTGCAGGAACTGGCGCAGACGCCGGTGACCGTGGTTTCCGCCGGGGCCAAGGCGATCCTCGACCTGCCGAAGACGCTGGAAGTGCTGGAAACCCTCGGCGTGCCGGTCATCGCCTATCAAAGCGACGCCTTCCCGGCCTTCTGGTCGCGCTCGTCCGGTCTGGCCGCGCCGCTCCGGATGGACAGCGCCGCCGAAATCGCCGCCGCCCACCGGATGCGCGGGCTCTTGGGCCTGCCGGGCGGCCAGCTTGTCGGCAACCCGATCCCCGAGGAAGACGAAATCCCCCGCGCCGAGATCGAGCCGATGATCGCCCGGGCGATGGCCGACACGGCCGGGGCCTCGGGCAAGGACGTGACCCCGGCCCTGCTGGCCCGGCTTTATGAACTCAGCGGCGGGCGCACGCTCGAGGCCAATATCGCGCTGGTGCGCGCGAATGCCCGGCTCGCGGCCGAAATCGCCCTCCGCCTGGCCTGAGCGGACACGCCGCCTGCCGCCGGCTCCGGATCGCCCGGCGAAGAGGCAGACCGGTGGCGGAATGCCCGGTCGGCGCCCCTCTGGCGCCGAAATCCTCGCCGCTTCTCGGCGCGGCTATTGCCGGGCGGCAGGCCCCTGCCTAGGTATGGTCCGACACGGGAGATTTCAGCCACACATGTTCGAGACCAAAGAGCCCTCTGCCGACCATCCCGAACCGCAGGACCCGCATCCGCGCCCGTTCTGGCGCGGCGTCCTCGCGCGGCTTCGCAACAACTTCCTGGCCGGGCTGGTGGTGATCGCCCCGGTCGGCCTGACCGTCTGGCTGATCTGGACCGTGACCGGCTGGATCGACGGCTTCGTGTTGCCCTTCGTGCCGCAGAAATTCCAGCCCGAGCAATATATCGGCATCGACATCCGCGGCCTTGGCGTGATCTTCTTCCTGATCTTCACCCTGGTTGTCGGCTGGATGGCCAAGGGCATGGTCGGGCGGTCCTTCATCGGCTGGGGCGAACGGGTCGTCGGGCAGATGCCGGTGATCCGCTCGGTCTATAACGGGCTCAAGCAGATCGCCGAGACCGTCTTCGCCCAGACCGAGACCAGCTTCGACAGGGTCGTGCTGGTGCAATATCCGCGCCCGGGGATCTGGGCGCTGGCCTTCGTCTCGACGAGCGCCAAGGGCGAGATCAAGCGCGTGATCCCGGGCGAAGAACCCCTATTGTCGGTCTTTCTGCCGACCACGCCCAACCCGACCTCGGGCTTTCTGCTGTTCGTGCCGCAAAGCGAGGTGATCGAGCTTGAGATGAGCGTCGAGGAAGCCGCCAAGCTGGTGATCTCGGCCGGGCTGGTGGCGCCCGAAGACCCCCGGGTTCTGGCCGCGGCCGCCGCCGCCGCCCCGCGCGCCGTGCAGGAGGCCGCCCGGCGCCCGCGCCAGCGCGAACGGCTCGGCGCCTGAAGGCGCCCGCAGCGTGACCGTTCTGGGACCGGCACTGACCGGATTCGCGACCTCGCTGTCGCTGATCCTTGCCATCGGGGCGCAGAACGCCTTCGTTCTGCGCCAGGGGCTTCTGGGCTGCCATGTCTTTGCGCTGTGTCTTTTCTGCGCGCTGTCGGACGCGGTGCTGATCGCGGCCGGGGTCGCAGGCTTCGGCGCGGTCACCGGCGCCCTGCCCTGGCTGCCGCAGGCGCTGAGCCTTGGCGGGGCGGCTTTCCTGATCGTCTATGGCGCGCTTCGCGCCCGCGCCGCCTGGCAGGGCGGGCACAGGCTGACCGCCGAGGGCCGGGCGGGCAGCGTCTGGGCGGTGCTGGGCACGGCCGCCGCGCTGACCTGGCTGAACCCGCATGTCTATCTGGACACTCTGGGCCTGATCGGCGCCGTCTCGACCGAATTCGACCCCGGCGCCGCGCGCGAGGCCTTTGCGCTGGGGGCGGTGCTGGCCTCGTTCTGTTTCTTCTTCGCGCTCGGCTACGGCGCGCGCGTCCTTGCCCCGGCGATGGCGCGCCCCGTCGCCTGGCGGGTGCTTGACGCGCTGATCGCCGCGGTGATGTGGGCCATCGCGGCGCGGCTGATCCTCGGGACCTGACCGGCGGCTCAGGTCCCTTCGCACATCCGCTTGAGGTTCACGCTGCTGGCGGTCTGCAAGGCGGGCTTGACCTCGCGCAGGAACCGGTCCGCGGCCGCCCGTCCGGCCTCTTTCAGCTCGGCCAGCACGATCGGGCTTGGCATCAGCTTGGTGACGATGCTGAGGCTGTTCATCAGCGCGTCATCCGAGATCATGTGAATCCGCGGCACCTTCAGCGAGCCTGCATCGATCCGGCCCTCGGCGATCAGCTGTTCGAGTTGCGAAATCGCCCTGAGCTCCCGCAGCAGCGACGAGTTGAAGCTGATCTCGTTGATCCGGTTCTGGATGTCCTGCGGCGTCCGGGGCACCTCGTCGCGCTCCATCGGATTGATGGACACCACCACGATGTCCTCGGGCAGTTCCGGCTCGAACAGCGGAAAGAGTGCCGGGTTGCCGGTATAGCCGCCATCCCAGTAGGCCTCGGTCCGGCCGGTGTCGGGGTCGTCGATCTCGACCGCCTGAAACAGCGTCGGCAGGCAGGCCGAGGCCAGCAACACGTCGCTGTCGATCTCGTCGCCGCGGAAGACCCGCACCTTGCCGGTGCGCACATTGGTGGCGCCGACGAACAGAAGCGGTTCGGCCCTGGCGCAGACCTTGCCGAAATCGAAGCGGCGCACCACCCGTTCCAGCGGGTTGCGGTAGAACGGCCCCAGCGCATAGGGGCTGACCGAGCGGCTGGCATTGTCGATCAGCGAGATCGGCAGGGCGTTTTCCATGAACTGCGCCACCGCCCCCGCGCCCGGCAGGAAGGCCGCCATCCAGCTGGTCAGCCGCATGTCGCCGACCGCGCCCACCTGTTCCCAGAACCAGTCGAGGTTCTCGCGCGCGGCCTCGCGGCCGCCCGAGACCAGCCCGGCCTTGACCGCCGCGCCGTTCATCGCGCCCGCCGAGGCGCCCGAGATCGCCGCAATCTCGATCTCGGGGTCCAGCAGCAGCCGGTCCAGCACACCCCAGGTGAAGGCGCCATGCGCGCCCCCGCCCTGCAGCGCCAGGTTGATGCGCCGGGTCGTCATCGCGCCCTCACAGCGCGGTCCAGCCGCCGTCGACGCTGATCGTCGTGCCGGTGATCTGTTTGGCGGCGTCCGAACAGAGGAACACGGCCGTGCCGCCGATCTCCTCGACCGTGGCGAATTCCTTCGAGGGCTGGCGGTCCAGCATCACCTCGCGGATCACCGTCTCGCGGTCCATGTTGTGGGTCTTCATCTGGTCGGGGATCTGCGCCTCGACCAGCGGCGTCAGCACATAGCCCGGGCAGATCGCGTTGCAGGTGATGGGCTCTTCGGCCGTTTCCAGCGCGGTCACCTTGGTGAAGCCCACGATGCCGTGCTTGGCGGCGACATAGGCGCTTTTGAAGGGGCTGGCAGTCAGGCCATGGGCCGAGGCGATGTTGACGATCCGCCCCCAGCCCGCCTTGCGCATCACCGGCAGCGCCGCGGCGGTGGTGTGGAAGGCCGAGCTGAGGTTGATGGCGATGATCGCATCCCACTTGGCGACCGGAAATTCGTCGATCCGGGCGACATGCTGGATGCCGGCATTGTTGACCAGGATATCGCAGGCCCCGGCCTTTTCGATCAGCGCGCGGCATTCCTCGCCGCTGGACATGTCGGCCTTGATGTAGCGGACCTTCACCCCGTGCTGCGCGGCCATCTCTTCGGCCAGCTTGTGATCCTCGTCGCGGTCGGTGAACGAATTCAGCACGACATCGGCGCCCGCCCGGGCCAGCTCATGCGCCACGCCAAGCCCGATGCCCGAGTTCGACCCGGTGACGATGGCGGTTTTTCCGGAAAGCGACATTTGAAACCCCTTTCATGAATGCTGCAGTTGCAGAAATCCTACATGGCGCGGGGACGGCGGCATAGCAGGGAAACACACGCGAACGGGAGCCGAAGTGAATTGGCTCGACCGGCTGCGGCCTGTAGGCGGAGGCCGCTGCGGCCGGGACCCGATGCGCCCCGCGCCCGGCCGATTCTCTTGCCCGGGATATCTATCGAACGCGCAGAAAAAAACGCCCGCACGAGGCGGGCGTTAAGTTATTGAGGCAGGTTTCATACAGGCAAGAAACCTATCGAGCAGTGGGTTCTTTATACGCAATCCGGCGCCGAGGGCCAAGCTAAAAGTTTGAAAAGCCACGGTGCTCCGCGTAGGCTCGCGGTCAAGCAAAACAAGGCCCAGCCGGAACAAGGCCCGAGCACCATGACAGGCATCCCCCTTCGCGCGGCGCGAGTCGCAGGCGCAGCACTCGGCGTGATTCTCTCGGCCGGTCTCGGCCTGGCCGAGGCCGCCGCGCCTGCCCCCGCCCATGGCATCGCTATGTATGGCGACCCGGCTCTCCCACCGGATTTTGTGGCCCTGCCCTATGCCAATCCCGACGCGCCCAAGGGCGGGCGAATCGTGCTGGGCGAGACCGGCAGTTTCGACAGCCTGAACCCGTTCCTGCTGAAAGGCACCGCGCCCTGGGCGCTGGGCCATGAAAGCTACGAAAGCCTGATGGGCCGATCCTGGGACGAGCCCTTTACGCTTTACGGGCTTCTGGCCGAGACCGTCACCACCGGCCCGAATCGCGACTGGGTCGAATTCACCCTGCGGCCCGAGGCCCGGTTCTCGGATGGCAGCCCGGTCACCGTCGAGGATGTGCTCTGGTCGGTCGAGACGCTGGGCACGCTGGGTCATCCGCGCTATCGCAACGGCTATGAGAAGATCGCCCGGGCCGAGGCCGTGGGGCCGCGCAGCGTCCGGTTCACCTTCAACGCCCCCGACCGCGAATTGCCGCTGATCCTGGGGCTGAGACCGATCCTGAAGAAGGCGCAATGGGAGGGCCGCGACTTCAGCCGGAGCGGGCTTGAGCCGCCGATCGGCAGCGGGCCTTACGTCGTCTCGGAGGTCGAGCCGGGCCGCTTCGTCAGCCTGCGCCGCAATCCCGACTACTGGGGGCGCGATCTGCCCTTCAACCGCGGCCAGCACAATTTCGACGAGATCCGCCACGACTACTACGCCGACGGGGCCGCGCTGTTCGCGGCCTTCACCGCGGGCGAGGTCGACATCTACCGCGAAACGAACGATGCCCGCTGGCAAAGCGCCTACGACTTTCCGGCGGTCCGCGACGGCCGCATCGTCAAGGCCGAGATCCCGCATCACCGGCCCTCGGGCATTTCGGGCCTCGCGATGAACACGCGGCGGCCGGTCTTCGCCGACTGGCGGGTGCGCGACGCGATGATCCTCGCGTTCAACTTCGAATTCATCAACCAGACCCTGACCGGCGGCACCCAGCCCAGGATCGCGTCCTATTTCTCGAATTCCGAACTCGGCATGCGTCCGGGTCCGGCCGAGGGAAAGGTGCGCGACCTGCTGGCCCCCTTTGCCGACAGCCTGTTGCCCGGCGCGCTGGACGGCTATGCGCTGCCGGTCTCGGACGGGCGGCCGCAGAACCGGCGCAACCTGCGCGCGGCGCTGGCGCGGCTGGCCGAAGCCGGGTGGACGGTCGGCCCCGGGGGCAGGCTCAGAAACGATAAGGGCGCGCCCTTCCGGTTCGAGATCCTGCTGGTGCAGGGCGCCTCGGACAGCGAACGCATCGTGACGCTGTTTGCCGATGCGCTGCAGCGGATGGGCATCGAGGTCCGCGTGACCCAGGTCGATGCGGCGCAATATGTCCAGCGCACCGCGTCCTACGATTTCGACATGACTGTCTACGCCCGCGCGCTGTCGCTGTCTCCGGGCAACGAGCAATGGCTGTACTGGGGGGCGGCGGGCGTGACCCAGCCCGGCACCGGCAACTGGATGGGCATCGACAGCCCCGCCGCCGAGGCGATGATCCGGTCCCTTCTGAACGCCACCGGGAGAGACGACTTCATCGCCGCGACCCGCGCGCTTGACCGGGTGCTGACCACCGGGCGCTATGTCATCCCGATCTGGTACGCGCCCAGCTCGCATCTTGCCCATGCCGCCAGGCTGCACTACCCCGGGACGATCCCGGTCTATGGCGACTGGGTCGGCTTCCTGCCCGATGTCTGGTGGTCCGAGGAGAACTGAGATGGCCCGTATTCTTCCCCGTCTGCTTCTTGTCGCGCTGGCGCTCGCGATGGCCGGATGCTCGACCGTCGAGGGGGTGGGCAAGGACATCTCGGCCAGCGCCCGCGCCGTTCGGAACGCGCTTTAGGACCCGCGCCGGACGCGTCAATCGACCGAGGTCACCCAAAGCACGGTCGCGTCCTCCTGGCTGACCGAGACCAGATTGTGCCCCATGGTCGCATCGTAATAGGCGCTGTCGCCCCGCCGCATGTCCACCGGCGCGTAGAATTCGGTGTAAAGCCGCACGACGCCGGTCAGCACATAAAGGAACTCTTCGCCCTCGTGCCGCACCCAGCCGTCGAACTCGGCCACGTCGCGGGCGCGGATCCGGGTCCGGTAGGGCATCATGCGCTTGCGCGCCAGCGCGCCCGCCATCAGCTCGTGCTCGTAGGTGGCGGTGGCATGGGCCGCGCCCTCGCCGGTGCGCGTGACCGCCATCCGCCCGCCCGCCCGCGCGCCGCGCATCGGCGTGAACAGCTGCGGCACCGACACGCCCAGCCCGGTCGCCAGCTTCTTCAGCGCGTCATAGGTCGGCGACATCTGGTCGTTTTCGATCTTGGACAGGGTCGAGCGCGCAAGACCCGCCTGGCGGGCCGCCTGTTCCAGCGTCCAGCCCTTCTCGGTGCGCAGCTCGCGCACCCGGCGCCCCAGATCCAGCGGTTCGGCTGCCTCGGCGTCGCCCTGGGCACGGGCGATGCGGATCAGGCTGTGTTCGCTCTGCTCGTCCATGCGCTCCGCTCTTAGAGCTTGCCCCTTGCAACCGCAAGGTCGCGCGGCTAGCACCTCTGGCATGCACGCGATCTTCGATGAGGGCGCGCCCGCGCCTTGCCCCGCCCCGTTCAACCTGGCCGCCTATGTGCTGGCCCCGGCCGCGCTGTCGCCCGACAAGGTGGCGCTGGCCATCGTCGGCCCGCATGGCGCCGAGCGCTGGTCCTATGCCCGGCTCGAGGCCGCAGTGCGCGGCCTTGCCGCAGGCCTTCTGGCAATGGGCCTGCCGGAGGGCGGCCGGGTGCTGCTGCGGCTGGGCAACGGGGTCGAGTTCCCGATCGCCTATCTGGCGGCCATCGCCGCCGGGCTGGTGCCGGTGCCGACCTCGGCGATGCTGACGCGCATCGAGATCGGCAAGCTCGCCGCCGAGATCGAGCCGGTGGCGATCTTCGCCGGGCCGAACGTGGCGCTGCCCGAGGACTGCCCCGCACCGGTGCTGGATATCGAGACCCAGCGCGGGTTTTACGCCCATGCGCCCGCCGACTATGTGCTGGGCGATCCGGACCGGCCCGCCTATGTGGTCTATACCTCGGGCACCTCGGGCCAGCCGCGCGGCGTGATCCATGCGCACCGCGCCGTCTGGGCGCGGCGGATGATGTGGGACGGCTGGTACGGGCTTTCGGCCGAGGACCGGCTGCTGCATGCCGGGGCCTTCAACTGGACCTATACGCTGGGCACCGGGCTTCTCGATCCCTGGGCCATCGGCGCGACGGCGCTGATCCCGGCCCCGGGGGTGCAGCCGGGCGACCTGCCGCTGTTGCTGCGCCGCTTCGATGCGACGCTTTTTGCCGCCGCGCCGGGGGTTTACCGGCAGATGCTGAAGGCGCATCCGCAAATCGTGCTGCCGAAGCTGCGCCACGGGCTGTCGGCGGGCGAGAAGATGCCCGAAGCCACCCGGGCCGCCTGGCGCGAGGCGACCGGCACCTTCGTCTATGAGGCGCTCGGCATGTCCGAATGCTCGACCTTCGTCTCGGGCAGCCCCGCGCGTCCCGCGCCGCTTCCGGCCTCGGGCTATCCGCAGGCCGGGCGCCGCATCGCCGTTCTGGGCCCCGACAACGCCCCCGTCGCGCGCGGCGAGCCCGGGCAGCTCGCGGTCTCGAACCGCGATCCGGGGGTGATGCTGGGCTATCTCAAGGCCGAGGCCGAGACCCGCGCGCGGTTCGCGGGCGAATGGTTCCTGACCGGCGACATGGTCGAAATGGCCCAGGACGGCGCCATCACCTATCTGGGGCGCGGCGACGACATGCTGAACGCGGGCGGCGTGCGGGTCTCGCCGCTGGAGGTCGAACGTGCGCTGATGGAACACCCCGCCATCCACGAGGTCGCCGCGACCGAGATTGCGGTCAAGGCCGACACCACCGTGATTGCCGCCTTCTATACCGGCACGCCGCTGGACGAGGCCGAGCTGGCCGCCTTTGCCGCCGAGCGGCTGGCGCGCTACAAGCAGCCCCGGCTTTACGTCCATCTCGACGAATTGCCGAAGAACCCCAATGGCAAGCTCAACCGCCGCCTGATCCGGCAACGCCATGAGGCCGCGCATGATCCGGCTTGATATCTTCTCGGATCCGATCTGCCCCTGGTGCCTGATCGGCAAGCGGCTGCTGGACGCGGCCCTGGCCGAGCGCCCCGACCATCCCTTCACCATCGCCTGGCAGCCCTTCCAGCTGAACCCCGGCATGCCGCGCGCGGGCATGGACCGGCGCGCCTATCTCGAGGCCAAGTTCGGCGGCCAGACCGAGGCCGTTCGCGCCTATGCCGAAATCGACCGCCGCGCCCGCGAGACCGGGATCGAGCTGAACCTTGCCGCCATCGCCCGCACACCGAACACGCTCGACGCACACCGGCTGATCCACTGGGCCGGGATCGAACACCGCCAGACCGAGGTCGTGACCGCGCTTTTCGAGGCCTATTTCCAGCAGGGCCGCGACATTGGCGACCCGGAGGTGCTGACCGACCTGGCCGCCTCGGCCGGGCTCGACGGGACGATGATCGCGCGGCTTCTGGCCAGTGACGCCGATCTGGACGGGGTGCGCGCCCGCGACGCCCATGCGCGCGAGCGGGGCGTGAGCGGGGTACCGACCTTCATCCTGGCCGATACGCATGTGCTGGTGGGCGCCCAGCCGACCGAGCTTTGGCTCGACGTCATCGCCGAGCTCTCAGGCGCGCCGACCGCCGCCGGGCCGCACTGATCCGCAGCAGGTCCCGCAAGTTGTGCACTGACGCACAGTGGCGCTGCCTTGTCCGACCTCGCAGGATCGTCTAAGGGCGAGAGGCCGGACCGGCGGCTTTCGGGCGCTTCGCCCGCCCGGATCTAATCCCTCAGCAGGAAAGGACAGCTCATGGCCGCACGGCGTCTCTCGCGGGTCGAATTCGTCGCCATGACGGCGTTGCTTTTTGCAACCGTCGCCTTCTCGATCGACGCGATGCTGCCCGCCCTGCCCGAGATCGGCGCCGAACTGACGCCCGAGACGCTGAACCGAGCGCAATTCGTGGTCACGAGCTTCATGCTGGGCATGGGGGCGGGCACGCTGATCATGGGGCCGCTGTCGGACTGTTTCGGGCGAAAGCCGGTGATCCTCGGCACCGCGTTGGCCTATATGCTGGGCGCGGCCATCGCGGGGCTTGGACAAAGCCTCGAATGGCTGCTGATCGGCCGGGCGATCCAGGGCTTCGGCGCGGCGGGCGTCCGGGTGGTGGCGCTGGCCGTGGTGCGCGACCTGTATTCGGGGCGCGACATGGCAAAGATCGTCTCTTTCGTCATGACGATCTTCACACTGCTGCCGGCGCTGGCGCCCTCGGTCGGCGCGGTGATCATGGCGGGCTTCGGCTGGCGCGGGATCTTCGGCGCCTTCCTCGTCTTTTCGGTCGTCTCGATGGGCTGGTTCGGGCTGCGCCAGGCCGAAACCCTGCCGCCCGAGTCGCGCCGCCCGTTGCGCCCCGGCCCGCTTCTGGCGGCGGCGCGCGAGGTGCTGGGCTCGCCGGTCGCGCGTAGCGCGACGCTGGTGCAGACCTTCATCTTCGCCGGGTTCTTCGGGTTCCTGACCTCGACCCAGCAGGTCTATGACATCTATTTCGACAAGGGCGACAGCTTTCCCGTCTGGTTCGGCGTGGTCGCTGTCTGCGCCGGATCTGCGAGCTTTCTCAACGCGATGCTGGTCGGGCGGCTGGGCATGCGCTACCTGATCCGGACCGCGCTGATGGCGCAATTCGTCCTGTCGGGGGTCATGATGGCCGCGTTCTGGCTGCACCTCTTGCCGGGCTGGGCCGAGTTTCCGGCCTATATCCTGTGGTCGATCACCTTCTTCGGGATGAACGCACTGACCATCGGCAACCTGAACGCATTGGCGATGGAGCCGCTCGGCCATGTGGCGGGGATGGCGGCCTCGATCATCGGCGCCTTCGCGACCGCGTTGTCGGCGCTTCTGGCCTCGCCCATCGGGCTTCTTTTCGACGGCACGCCGCGGCCGCTGGCCACCGGCTGTTTCATCGCCGTGGGCGCGGCGCTTGCCGTGATGCTGACCGTGCCGAAGCGTTAGGGCTCCGCTCAGGCGGTCTGGCGCACCTTTTCGGCCAGATCGCGGGCGATGGCGAAGGCGCCCTTGATCTTGTCGCTGTCCTTCTTCCAGTCGCGGCGCAGGATGATCTTGTTGTCCTTGACCTTGGCCAGCCCCTGCTGGTCCTGGATGAAGGCCACCAGCCCGGCGGGATTGGCGAACTTGTCGTTGTGAAACTGCACGGTCGCGCCCTTCGGCCCGCCGTCGAGCCGGGCGATGCCCGCAGCCTTGCACATCGCCTTGATGCGCACCACCAGCAGAAGCGTGTTGACCTCTTTCGGCAGCTTGCCGAAACGGTCGATCAGTTCGGCGGCAAAGCCTTCCAGCTCGACCTTGGTCGAGAGCGTCGAGAGCCGCCGGTAAAGCCCCAGCCGCACGTCGAGATCGGGCACGTAATCGTCCGGGATCAGCACCGGCACGCCCAGATTGATCTGGGGCGACCAGTCGCTGTCGGTATCGGCCATTCCCTCCAGCTCGCCCGACTTGATGCGGGCGATCGCCTCTTCCAGCATCGACTGGTACAGTTCGAAGCCCACCTCGCGGACATGGCCAGACTGTTCCTCGCCGATCAGGTTGCCCGCGCCGCGGATATCGAGATCCTGGCTGGCCAGCGTGAAGCCCGCCCCCAGCGTGTCGAGCGAGCCCAGCACGCGCAGCCGTTTCTGCGCCTGCGGCGTCAGCGGCGCGCGGGGCTTCGTGGTGAGATAGGCATAGGCCCGCGCCTTCGAGCGCCCGACCCGGCCCCGGATCTGGTACAGCTGCGCGAGCCCGAACATGTCGGCGCGGTGCACGATCATGGTATTGGCGGTCGGGATGTCGAGCCCGGATTCCACGATGGTGGTGGCCAGCAGCACATCGTACTTGCCGTCGTAGAAGGCATTCATCCTCTCGTCGAGATCGCCCGCCGCCAGCTGGCCATGGGCGGTGATGAAGCTGACCTCGGGCACCTGGTCGCGCAGGAAATGCTCCATCTCGGGCAGGTCCTTGACGCGCGGCACCACGAAGAAGCTTTGCCCGCCGCGATAATGTTCGCGCAGAAGCGCCTCGCGGACGGTGACCGTGTCGAATTCGCTGACATAGGTGCGGATCGACAGCCGGTCGACCGGCGGCGTGCCGATGATCGACAGATCGCGCACGCCGGTCAGGCTCATCTGCAAGGTGCGCGGGATCGGGGTCGCGGTCAGGGTCAGCACATGCACGTCGGACCGCATCTGTTTCAGCCGCTCCTTGTGGGCGACGCCGAAATGCTGTTCCTCGTCGATGATCAGCAGGCCCAGATTTCGGAACCTGACGCCCTTGGCCAGAAGCGCATGGGTGCCGATGCAGATATCGACCGTGCCCTCGGCCAGCCCTGCCCGCGTCGCCGCCGCCTCCTTGGCGGGGACGAAACGCGACAGCTGTCGCACCTCGACCGGAAAGCCCCGGAAGCGTTCGGCAAAGCCCTTGGCATGCTGGCGCGCCAGCAGCGTGGTCGGCGCCACAACCGCGACCTGCACCCCCGACATCGCCGCGACGAAAGCCGCACGCATCGCGACCTCGGTCTTGCCGAAGCCCACATCGCCGCAGATCAGCCGGTCCATCGGCGTGCCCGAGGCCATGTCGGTCAGCACATCCTCGATGGCGGCCAGCTGGTCGTCGGTCTCCTGATAGGGGAAACGCGCCGAGAACGCCTCCCACATGTGATGGGCGGGCTCAAGGATCGGGGCGTGGCGCAGCACACGCTCGGCCGCCACCCGGATCAGCTTGTCGGCCATCTCGCGGATGCGTTCCTTGAGCTTGGCCTTCTTGGCTTGCCAGGCGCCGCCGCCCAGCTTGTCCAGAAGCCCTTCGTCATGGCCGTAGCGGCTGAGCAGTTCGATATTCTCGACCGGCAGATACAGACGGTCGCCGCCGGCATATTCGAGCGCCAGACATTCATGCGGCGCACCGGCCGCCGCGATGGTCTCGAGCCCAGTATAGCGCCCGACCCCATGCTCGACATGCACGACCAGATCGCCGGGCGACAGCGACTGCGTCTCGGTCAGGAAATTCTCGGCCCGGCGGCGTTTCTTCGGGCCGCGGATCAGCCGCTCGCCCAGCACGTCCTGTTCCGAGATGACGGTCAGGCCCGGCCCCTCGAAGCCATGTTCCAGCGCCCAGACCGTCAGATAGAGCCCGCGCCCCTCGGCCACCTCGCGAATGTCCGAGATCAGCGTGGCCTCGCTCAGCCCCTCATCCTCGAGAAGCCCCTGCAACCGTTCGCGCGCGCCTTCGGAATAGGACGCGACGACCACCGCACCCTCTTCGCGCCGAGTCTGAATATGGTCTTTCAAGGCACTGAAAAGACTGACCTGTTCCAGCTTTCGCTCGGGTGCGAAATTGCGCCCGATGCGGCCGCCCGCGTCGATGACGCCCGGCCCCAGCCCCTGCTGCAACGGCGCCAGCTGCACCACCCGGTGGCCCGCCACGGCAGCGTCCCAGGCGGCATCGTCCAGATACATCAGCCCCGGCGGACAGGGCTTGTACACGGTGTCGATCCGGCCCTTCTGCGCCATCGCCTCGCGCCGGGTCTGGTACTGGTCCTCGATGGTCTCCCAACGCGACAGCCGCGCGGGCGTGACCTGATCGTCCAGATAGATCGCGGCCCCGGGCAGATAGTCGAAGATCGTTTCCAGACGGTCGTGGAAGAAGGGCAGCCAATGCTCGGCCCCGGCATGCTTGCGCCCCGCGCTGACGGCCTCGTAAAGCGGGTCATCGGTGCCCGCCGCGCCGAACTCGATCCGGTAATTCTGCCGGAAGCGGGTGATCGCGGCGTCGTCGAGGATCACCTCGGACACCGGCGCCAGTTCGACCGATTTCAGTTTCTCGGTCGTGCGCTGGGTCGCCGGATCGAAGCGGCGCGCGCCATCGAGCACGTCGCCGAAAAGATCGAGCCGCACCGGCCCGGCCTCGCCCGGCGGGTAGATATCGACGATCCCGCCCCGGATCGCATAGTCGCCGGGTTCCATCACCGTCGGCGCCTGGGTGAAGCCCATGCGGACAAGGAAGGCCTTCAGCGCCGCCTCGTCGATCTGCATGCCGACCCGCGCGGTGAAGGAGGCGCCCTGCAGCACCTCGCGCGCGGGGACGCGCTGGGTCGCGGCGCCAAGCGTGGTCAGCAGGATGAACGGACCCGAGAGCCCCGCGGCCAGCGTGGCCAGCGTCGCCATCCGCGCCGCCTCGACATCGGCATTGGGCGAGATCCGGTCATAGGGCAGGCAGTCCCAGGCCGGGAAGTCCAGCACCACCGCCTCGGGCGCGAAGAAGGCCAGCGCCGCGCGCATCGCCGCCAGCCGCTTGTCGTCGCGGGCGACATGAAGGATGGGCCGGCCGCTGCGGGTCAGCTCGCGGGCCAGAAGCCGGGCATCGAACCCTTCGGGGGCGCCGCCGGCGGTGATGTGACGCGGATCTTCCATGGGAAGGTTCAGATACGTGCGGCGCGGGCGGTGTCAACCGCAACCCGCCCGAAGCCGGGCGCGGCACTCAGAGCCCGGTGACCACCATGTTCATCCACATGCCCCACATCGCGGTGACGAAGACCGAAACGATGCCCATCGCCTGCACCCCCAGACGGTGCCAGCGCAGCATCCGGTACAGCGCCTCGCCCGAGGGCGCGCGTTTGGCATAGCGGCGCGCGGTCCGCACCGACCAGAGCCCGACCAGCGTCGTCGGCGCGACCAGCAGAAACACCGCCTGGCAGAATTCGACCCCGTAGCCGAAGCCCAGCACGAAAAGCACCGCCAGCGCAAAGCCGGTGAACGCGGCGATCCAGAGCCCGGCCTCGGACGCGATGTAAAGATACCGCCGCGCGTTCACGCCCACCAGCGTCGCCACATCCTCGGCCGCCTGACCGCCCCGGCGGCGCGCCCGCTGGATCAGGTCGAAGGGCACGCCCAGCACCCAGTGGCTGGAGGTCGACCACAGCACGGCCAGCGCGATCCAGTACCACAGGTTCGAAAAGGACCGCATGTCGATCAGATCGAAAACTCTGCCGTAAAGATCCACCTGGCGCGCCTTTCCTCTGTGCTGAGGCCTGGGACGATTCCCGCCCTTTAAGAGGGGCCCGGTTGGGTGTAACGCAGTCGCAGAAAATGTTGAAGGAGCCCTTGCCATGCGCCCGACCGTTGCCCCCTTCCCGACCACGCGCCTGCGCCGGAGCCGCCGCACTGCGGCGCTGCGTGCGCTGACCAGCGAGACCACGCTGTCGGTGGGCGATCTGATCTGGCCGATCTTCGTGCGCGCGGGCGAGGGTGTCGAAGAGCCGGTGCCCTCGATGCCGGGCGTGATGCGGCGGTCGGTCGATCTGTCTGTCGCGGCGGTCAAGGAGGCGGCCGCGCTGGGCATCCCGGCGGTCTGCATCTTCCCCTATACCGACGTCTCGCTGAAGACCGAGCTTTGCGAAGAGGCCTGGAACCCCGACAACCTGTCGAACCGGCTGATCCGCGCGATCAAGGCGGAAGTTCCCGAAATCGCGGTGATGACCGATATCGCGCTCGACCCCTACAATTCGAACGGCCATGACGGCATCGTGCGGGACGGCGTGATCGTGAACGACGAAACCGTCGAAGCGCTGGTCAAGATGGCGCTGGCCCAGGCCGAGGCCGGGGCCGATATCCTGGGGCCCTCGGACATGATGGACGGCCGGATCGGCGCGATCCGCAAGGCGCTAGAGGAAAACGGCCATCAGGACGTGACCATCATGTCCTATTCGGCGAAATACGCCTCGGCCTTCTACGGTCCGTTCCGCGACGCGGTCGGCGCCTCGGGGGCGCTTACGGGTGACAAGAAGACCTATCAGATGGACCCGGCCAATTCCGACGAGGCGGTGCGGCTGATCGAGCGCGACCTGATGGAGGGCGCCGATATGGTCATGGTGAAACCCGGCATGCCCTATCTCGACATCTGCCGCCGGGTGAAGACCGAATTCGGCGTGCCGACCTATGCCTATCAGGTCTCGGGCGAATACGCGATGCTGATGGCCGCGATCCAGAACGGCTGGCTCGACCATGACAAGGTGATGATGGAAAGCCTGATGGCGTTCAAACGCGCGGGCTGCGACGGCATCCTGACCTATTTCGCCCCCGCCGCGGCGAAGATCCTGAACGCGCGCTAGCCCCCGTCCGCGCGGATCGGGGCTGATCGGAGCGGATCGAGAGGGGGAGGAAACGCCCTCGATCCCGTCGAACGGTGCGGCGGCCGAAGGGGCGTTCGCCGCACCGCGTCCGCAAACAACCGGGTGTCTCCGCCGCTCCGGCCCCCATCGCGCCCGGACGGATGCCCCCCGATCCGCGCCCCTTGCGCGTCGGTCAGCGCTCGCCCGCAGAAGATCGCCTCTGGTCACGATCTTGAGCGAGACCCCAGGCAGATGCGAAGCCGCTGAATGCAGACCGGACCCGGGCAGGGGCTCCCGAGGCAGACGGCGGGGACCCTTGCGGCTCGCACCCTCCGGTGCGGGCGGATCTTTCGCCTCCAAGGAACGCGGCACCCCCAGGCCGCGACACAGGGTCAGCAACAAAATTTCCGCACCGTTGCAGTGCACGCATGATTCTGAGATTATCGCCGGATTGAAACTGATTTTACGGATTTAGGCGTTGATCGACTCGTTTGCGTGCCCGGTGCCGTTTGAGGGCACTGCCGGAACCGGATTGCGGATCCGGCAACGGCGGCGCGTTCCGGAAGCCCTTGTCCCCTCAGCGCCTTTTTCCCGGGAGGACCGTCATGACCCTGACCGCCTTCATGAAGCTGCCGGATGTCGAGGGGGAATCGGTCCGCGTCGGGCATGAACGCGAAATCGACGTCCTCGACATCCAATGGGCGCTCGGCCGCGACCTGCGCACCAGCGCCGGAACCGGGCGTGTGCGCGGCCGCCCCGGCGTGGGTCCGCTTGCGGTCTGGAAATGGGACGACGCCGCCTCGCCGCATCTCGCGCTGGCGCTTCTTCTCGGAAAGTCCTTCCCCGAGGCGGCGATCATGCTGCGGACGCCCTTCAACGACATGGATCTGGACGATCTGACAATCACCCTGAGCAATGCGACGGTCAGCCATTACGAGATCGTCGGAGCCGACAGGGACCCCGCGGTCCTGCAGGAGCGGCTCGATCTGGTCTTCGAGGCGGTCAACATCCGCTATACCGGGCAGGCGGTCGGCCATTCGTCCGGGAACGGGCACGAAATCGGCCATGATATCGGGGCCCGCGCCTGAGGTGGGCGGGTCCCGGTCGCATCCGCCCCGTGCCGACGCGGGTCCGCGCGGGCTGTCATGTCGCGGGCCGTCATGCCCCGGACCATCGCTTGTCAGTGTGACGCTTGCGGGCGCGGCGACATGCCGGGCCATCGCGGCTCTTGTCCGTCCGGAGGCCCCGTGACCCCTGCCACCGGTTTCTTCGGAAAGATCCCGAGCGCGGGCGATTTCGTCACCCAGGGCGTGCCCGGGATGATGCGGATCGCGCTCGACCGCTGGATGACGGCGCATCTGGCGACGCGCTCGGCCTGGCCCGGGTCCTGGCCCGAAACCGGGCTCAGGGCCACGCTGGAGCTGGGCAAGGGGACATTGACCGCGCTGATCCTGCCCAGCCGCGACAGGTCGGGCCGGGCCTTCCCGCTGGCCTGCTGCAGGCTGCCCGGCCTCGACTGGGACGCGGCCGAGGAATGGTGCGACGCCGCGCTGCCGACCGCGCGGGCGGCGGTCGCGGGAGCGCTGTCGCCGGGCAGCCTTGGCGCGGCCCTCGAGGCACTGCCCCCCGCGCGCGGCATCGACCCCGAACCCGGGCTCTGGATCGCAGACCCGCCCGCCGCGGAAAACCGGTCGGTCGAACAGGTCCTCGCCGCACTGATGGGTCCGATCGGCGCGGTCTGACCGGGGCGCCGGGAACGAGCGTGCAGGCGCCAGCGGATGCCGGCCGGTCAAGCCACCACCGGACGCCCGGAGGCTTTCGTGCATCTCAGCCCCCCCTGCCGGGGCAAGTCCCATGCGGCGATGTCGCCGCCGGTTGAAGGCCGCGCGACACGTCCGGCTTGTGCGCAACATGCGGAACCCGGTTGAGCATCCTGATTCCGAACCGTTTTCCCGGTCGGCTCGACCCTGCCACCACGCCCCGGCACCCCACCCGATTGCGACCTGCGGCCGCAGCGACCGCAATGGCGGGCAAACTTGATGCAGGTCAAAGCTTCCATCTGGAAGTCTTCTAATTTCAACCTTGCGCGCGCCATCCAAAAAGAAACGGTTCCTCCCATGACACGCCTCCTTGCAACAGCCCTTCTCTCCACCGCACTCGCCGTTCCGGCCTCGGCGTCCGAATTGCGCGACATGGCGCTCGACTATTTCGAGCCCCTGCCCTCGACCGTGCCGCAAATGGCCGACAACCGCGTGACGCCCGAAAAGATCGACCTCGGCAAGGCATTGTTCTTCGACCCGCGCCTGTCGGCCTCGGGCGTCTTTTCCTGCTATTCCTGTCACAACCTGACCACCGGCGGCGACGACAACCTGGAAACCTCGATCGGCCATGGCTGGCAGAAAGGCCCGCGCAACGCGCCCACCGTGCTGAACGCGGTGCTGAACATCGCCCAGTTCTGGGATGGCCGCGCCGAAGACCTGAAGGCCCAGGCCAAGGGGCCGGTGCAGGCCGGGGTCGAGATGGCCAACACCCCCGACAACGTGGTCGTGACGCTGAAATCCATGGGACAGTATGTCGACTGGTTCGAGGCCGCCTTCCCGGGCGAGGCCGATGCCGTCAGCTTCGACAACATGGCCCGCGCCATCGAGGCTTTCGAGGCCACGCTGATCACCCCCGCCCCCTTCGACGCCTTCCTGAACGGCGACGAGATGGCGCTGGATGACACCCAGAAAGAGGGGCTTCAGCTCTTTGTCGACAAGGGCTGCGTGACCTGCCACAACGGCGTCAACCTGGGCGGGAACGGCTATTTCCCCTTCGGCCTGGTCGAGAAACCCGGCGCCGACATCCTGCCCGAGGGCGACAAGGGCCGCTATTCGGTGACCGCCACGGCCAGCGACGAATACGTGTTCCGCGCGGCCCCGCTGCGCAACGTCGCGCTGACCGCGCCCTATTTCCATTCGGGCAAGGTCTGGGACCTGAGGACCGCCGTGCAGGTGATGGGCGCGGCCCAGCTGGGCGAGGATGTCTCGGACGAGGAAGCGACCCGGATCGTGGCCTTCCTCGACAGCCTGACCGGCACCATGCCCGCGATCACCACGCCGGTGCTGCCGCCGGAAACCGATGCCACGCCGCGCCCGACCGCCGAGGTGATGCAACGCTAGCCCGGCCGTCTGTCTCCGCGAACCTCGGAAGGGCCGGCCATCGCGCCGGCCCTTCCCTTTGCAGGCCCCGCCCCGGTTTCGACTCGGCCAAGACCCGTCCCGGCGGGCCCGGGGTGAAAAGATTGCGCCGCCAATGACAAATCATGTCCGATTCATTTCAAACGACCGCCGAAATATGCGGCAGCGCGACATCAACTGTCTTTCATTCAGGCAGGGCGATTAAAGAAAACGGAAAGTAACCTGTCATTTTGTCCCGTTTCCGACAATCCATTGGACAAGCGCGCAAAGCGTTGGAATTATTCAATCAGAAGCATAGAGATGCGCGATGTCCTCCACCAGTATGACTCTGAGCGGCAGCCCCGCGCTGCCCAAGTTTGACGTCCGCGAGCGGTTTCCGCTCGATACCGTCTGCGAGGCCGCCAAGATCCTGACCGGCGCAAGCGACCCGGTCGCGGCCATGCCGTCCGTCCTGAACGTCCTGTCCTCGTTCATGGGCCTTCAAATGGGTGCTCTGGCGCTGCTCGACGACAGCGGCGCGGGTCAGACCGCATCCGGCAAGGTCAACCCCTTCGTGATCGCGGCCACCTCGCGCGGGGCGGCCAGCGCGCCCGCGGCCAGCCGCGCGATGCCGGTCGCCGCCACCAGGGCGGTGTTCCGGACCGGGGTGGCGCTTGTCTCCTGCGACGTGGCGGGCGAGCTTGGCCCCGAGGCGCTGCCGCCGCAGGCGCCGCATGACCGCTTTGCCTTCATCGCCGTGCCGATCCGCGAACAGGTGCATTCGCCCTATGTGATCGGCGTGCTCGGCGCCTGGCGCGACCTGACCGAAGAGCTTTACCCCAATATCGACGAGGACCAGCGGGTGATGACCATGGTCGCCGCGATCCTCGAACAGTCGGTCAAGTTCCGCCGTCTGGTCGCGCGCGACCGCGAACGGCTGATGGAAGAGGCGCGGCTGGCGCTGCGCCATGCCAACGAGAAATCCGTGGCCGAGGCGCGGGTTCCGGCCGAACCGATCCGGGGCATCATCGGCGACAGCCCGGCGATCAAGTCGGTGATCGCGCAGATCCGCAAGGTGGCGACGACCCGGACGCCGGTGCTTCTGCGCGGCGAAAGCGGCACCGGCAAGGAGCTGTTCGCCCGCGCGGTGCATGCGCTGTCGGACCGCAAGGACAAGCCCTTCGTCAAGGTCAACTGCGCCGCGCTGAGCCAGTCGCTGCTGGAATCCGAGCTGTTCGGCCATGAGAAAGGGTCCTTCACCGGCGCCGTGGCGCAGAAGAAGGGGCGGTTCGAACTGGCCGACAAGGGGACGCTGTTCCTTGACGAGATCGGCGAGATCGGCCCCGAATTCCAGGCCAAGCTGCTGCGCATCCTGCAGGAGGGCGAATTCGAACGCGTGGGCGGCGCCAAGACGCTGCGCGTCGACGTGCGGCTGGTGACGGCCACCAACCGCGATCTCGAGGCGGCGGTGGCGCGCGGTGCGTTCCGGGCCGATCTGTACTTCCGGATCTGCGTGGTGCCGATCCTGCTGCCGCCGCTGCGCGACCGGCTGGAGGACGTTCCGAAACTGGCGCAGGCCTTCCTCGACCGGTTCAACGAACAGAACGGCATGAACAAGCGGATGACGCCGCAGGCCGTCTCGGCGCTGGCGCGCTGTCAGTTCCCGGGCAATGTGCGCGAGCTGGAAAACTGCATCAGCCGGGTGGCGGCGCTGTCCTCGGGCAGCGAGATCGGCGCGCAGGAACTGGCCTGCCATCAGGGTACCTGCCTCTCGGCCGAGCTGTGGCGGATGCAGACGGGCGAGCAGTCTCCGATCGGCGGGCTTGCCGCGGTGCGCACACCCCTGCCGGTGATCGACAGCGGGTCGGGCCAGCGCCCGCCGGCGACCGCCTGTCCGATCGGCTTCGGAGAGGGACCGGCGGCGGCCCCCGCCTGCCAGGCGCCTGCCGCCGCGGCGCGTCCGCCCGAGCCCGAGCCCCAGGACGAGCGTGCCCGGCTGGTCGACGCGATGGAACGGGCGGGCTGGGTGCAGGCCAAGGCCGCGCGGCTTCTGGGCCTGACCCCGCGCCAGATCGGCTATGCGCTGAAAAAGCACAACATTCCGCTGCGCCGGTTCTAGGCGGGCCTCGACACCGACGCAGACGAAACGAGGGGCGGTCCCGGACGGGGCCGCCCTTTTCGTGTGCGCCCCCGCACCGCCCACACCTCTTTGTCGGGTTTCGGACGTTCTGTCGGATCGTTGTTCCGTCGCCGCCCGCGCCGCAGCGCCCGAACGCACTGCAAACAAGGGGTCCGGTCTGCCCACAAGACTTGGCACGCTGAATGCTTCTACCTACCCGGAACCCGATTTCTGCGAGGAGACGTGCCGATGTCCGCCACTCTGATCCCGATTTCCGGCCTTCAGGTCGCGTCCCGCAAGGACATGGGCGAGGCGATGGCCAAGGGCGGCGGCTGTTCCTCGGGCTCTTGCGGATCGTCGCAGGGCCCGGCCGACATGGACCCCGAGACCTGGGCCAAGGTCAAGGATCACCCCTGTTATTCGGAAGAGGCGCATCACTACTTTGCCCGGATGCATGTGGCGGTCGCGCCCGCCTGCAACATCCAGTGCAACTACTGCAACCGCAAGTACGACTGCGCCAATGAAAGCCGCCCCGGCGTGGTGTCGGAACGACTGACGCCCGAACAGGCAGCCCGCAAGGTGCTGGCGGTCGCGGCCTCGGTGCCGCAGCTGTCGGTGCTGGGGATCGCGGGCCCGGGCGATGCGGCCTATGACTGGCGCCGCACCAAGGCCACCTTCGATCTGGTCTCGAAGGACCTGCCCGACATCAAGCTGTGCCTCAGCTCGAACGGGCTCGCCCTGCCCGATCATATCGACGAGATCGTGGCGATGAACATCGACCACGTCACCATCACCATCAACGCCATCGACCCCGAAATCGGGCAGCACATCTATCCCTGGATCTTCTACGACGGCAAGCGCCGCACCGGGATCGAGGCCGCCACCATCCTGCGCGACCGCCAGTTGCTGAGCCTCGAGATGCTGAAGGCGCGCGGCGTCCTGGTGAAGGTCAACTCGGTCCTGATCCCCGGCATCAACGACGACCACCTGATCGAGGTGAACAAGGCCGTGAAGGCGCGCGGCGCCTTCCTGCACAACATCATGCCGCTGATCTCGGACCCGGCCCATGGCACCCATTTCGGCCTGACCGGCCAGCGCGGCCCGACCGGCGCCGAGTTGAAGAAGGTGCAGGACGCCTGCGCGGGCGGCGCCAACCTGATGCGCCATTGCCGCCAGTGCCGCGCCGATGCGGTCGGTCTTCTGGGCGAGGACCGGGGCCAGGACTTCACGCTGGACAAGCTGCCCGAGGTGATCGCGGACGCGACCGAAGCCCGCACCGCCTATCGCGACTGGGTGGCCGAGGAACGCCGCGACCGCGCCGCCGCCGCGGCGCAGGCCGAGGCGACCGTGGCCGAGACCGGGAAATCGACGCTTTTTGCGGTCTGCACGCGCGGCTCGGGCCGCATCAACATGCATTTCGGCAAGGTCACCGAATTCCAGATCTACGAGGCCGATGCCGAGGGCATCCGCTTTGTCGGCCACCGCCGCGCCGACAATTACTGCCTGGGCGGGCATGGCGACAAAGCGCGCATGGACGAGATCCTGAGGGTGCTTGAGGATGTGCCCTACGTGCTCTGTTCCAAGATCGGAGCCGGCCCGAAGAAACGCCTGGCCGAGGCAGGTATCGAGGCGATCGACGGCCTCGCCCAGGATTACATCGAGACGGCCATCGCCGCCGTCCTGCACTCGAAAACCGCGCACCCCGGACGGACTGCCGAGAGCGCGTGACCCGACCAAGACCAAACCCGAAGGAGACTCCCATGGCCCTGAAAATCGTCAAATCGCAATGCACCGTCTGCGGCGCCTGCGAATTCGAATGCCCGAACGCCGCCATCAAGTTCAAGGGCGACGCCTATATCATCGATGCCGAGAAATGCACCGAATGCGAAGGCCAGTTCGACGCCCCGCAATGCGCGGCCGTCTGCCCGGTGCCGAACACCTGCGTTCCGGCCTGAGCCCGCCCATGACCGGCGGTCCAGACCCGGTCGACTGGCAGGGAACGGCGCTTGACTGCGCCGCCTGCCGGTTTTCCGGGCTTCTGGCCCGCCGGCAATGCGGCCCGGGCTGGTCCTGCGCCTTCGACCGCTATGCGGCAAGGATCGCGCGGTTCTTCATGATGAACCCCGACACGGCCGACAGCTGTCTCGACGATCCCTATTCGGAGACCCGCGCCCATGCCGCGCGGATCGCCAACATCTTCCGCCTGCGCCCGCTGCTGAACGACCCCGATCCGGGGGTGCGCGCGGTCGCGGCGGTCCGCCTGCCCGCCGCGCAGTCGAAGGCCGCGCTGGACGATCCCGACCGCGAGGTGCGGATCGCGCTGGCCTGGCGGATGCCCTTTGCCGATCTGGTGCCGCTTCTGCGCGACCCCGATCCGTTCGTGCGGCAGGTCGCGGCCCGGCGCGCCGATCCCGGTGTGCTGCCGATCCTGACCCGTGACCCCGCCCCCGAGATCCGCAAGCTGGTCGCCGAGCGGGTGGCGCCGCGCTGGCTCGACCCGCTGATGGTCGATCCTGACCCTGCGGTGCGCCGCGCCGTGGCCCATCGGATCGACCCCGCCCGGCTCGGGCCGCTCGCCGAGGACAGCGACCTCAGGGTCCGTCACGCGGTGGCCGAACGCGCCGGGGCCGCGCTTGCCCGCAGGCTTCTGGACGACCCCGAAGCGCCGGTCCGTCAGGCCGCCGCCGACCGGCTGGCCGAAATCGGTGCCGCCGCCCCTCCCGCCGAAAGGAACAGCGATGTCGACGGATGACAAGGAAATCGAGATTTACGGCCCGCCCGCCTTCCAGCCCGGCGAGAAGGTTCGCGCGCGCAAGCATATCCGCAACGACGGCACCGTGCCCGGCCGCGAGATCGGCGAATTCGTGGTCAGGAAGGGCGAGGTCGGCTATGTGCGCGACATCGGCACCTTCCTGCAGCAGTTCTACGTCTACGCGGTCGAATTCATCGACAGCCGCTCGATCGTCGGCATGCGCCGCGACGAACTCGACAGCCTCGACACCCCCGCCAAGGAGAAGACCGCATGAAGATCACCGTTCGCGACACGCCCAAGGGCATGGAAGTCTACGTGGCCAAGAAGGACCTCGAAGAGCTGATCGTCGATTCCGAGCATCCCGGGATCTGGGGCGGCTGGGCGAAGCTGACCAATGGCTGGGTGTTCGACATGCCCGCCTATGACACGCCGCCTTCGCTGCCGATCACGATCGAGGCGCGCCGCCTCTCGACGGAGTGAGCGGGATGGCGGCCGCGGACCGGCTGTCCGCCCTGCTCGACGAGGTCGCGGCCGGGCGCCGCGTGCCCTATCTGGGCGCGGGCGTCGCCGCCACCGCCGCCGGCGGCCAGCCCGCCTCGCCCGGGGCGCTCTGTGCCGCGATCGAGGCCAGGGTGCGCGCGCCGAAACGCGCCTCGGGCAATCTGTGGTCGGTGGCGCAATATGTCGAGGGACGGCGGTTCCGCCGCACCCTCGATGCCATCGTGCAGGAAGCCTTCGCGGGACGGCCCGACCCCGGGCCGGTGCATCGCTGGATCGCGCAGGTCCGCCCGCCGCTGGTGGTCGATGCCTGGTATGACGGCGCGCTGATCGCGGCCGCAGAGGGCACCGGCGGGTGGGGCTTCGTTCAGGGCGTCAGCCGCCACGGCGAATGGAGCGAGATCTGGACCCGCGCCTATGATGCGGCGGGCAGCCTTGTGGGCGAAGAGCCCGATCCCGCCTGGGACATGCTGATCTACAAGCCCCACGGGCTGATCCGCGAAGGCCATGCCTTCCTGATGTCCGACAACGACTATGTCGAGGTTCTGACAGAGATCGACATCCAGTCGCCGATCCCCGAAGAGGTGCAGAACCGCCGTACCGGCCGCCCCTTCCTGTTTCTCGGCTGCCGGTTCGACGACCAGATGCTGAGAACCTTCGCCCGCCAGATCGCCAAACGCTCGGCCAAAGGCCATGCCGCGGTCATCGAGGGCGATCTGACCCGGATGGAGGCGCGCTTTCTCGAGGAACTCGGGATCGAACGGCTCGACCTGCCGCTCGATGCGGTGACCGAGGCGCTGGCCGCCCCCGCCTGATGACAGATCCGGCGGCGCACATATCCCGCGCGCATGGTTTCACCTGGCGGCCCCTTCGGGGGCCGTCTGCATTTGGGTATTTCGGCCAAGAAGAAATATGCCCCCCTTTGCCGCTTCTTCTTGGTCCAAATACCCATGACCGGACACCCGCCGCAGGCGAGACGCCGGAAGCAGGGCGGAATTGTCGGGTCTTTGTCGCGTTCGACACATCGGGGCACCGCCAACGAAATCCCAAAAGGCCTTTGTATTCATGTGATTTTAAACCCCGAAGCAGCTTGGCACGCTTCCTGCTTATTTCCATTCGAGAGCGGCCGCGATGCCTTCTCGCGACACGACACGGAAACGAACCTAGCTGCAAAGGATATCCCCATGGGCTCTCTGAGACAGATCGCCTTCTACGGTAAAGGTGGGATCGGCAAGTCGACCACCTCGCAAAACACGCTGGCCGCCCTGGTCGAGATGGGTCAGAAGATCCTGATCGTCGGCTGCGATCCCAAGGCGGACTCGACCCGTCTGATCCTCAACACCAAGCTGCAGGACACCGTGCTGCACCTCGCCGCCGAAGCGGGCTCGGTCGAGGATCTCGAACTCGAAGACGTGATGAAAATCGGCTACAAGGGCATCAAATGCACCGAAGCCGGCGGCCCCGAGCCGGGCGTCGGCTGTGCCGGTCGCGGCGTGATCACCGCCATCAACTTCCTGGAAGAAAACGGCGCCTACGATGACGTGGACTACGTGTCCTACGACGTGCTCGGCGACGTGGTCTGCGGCGGCTTCGCCATGCCGATCCGCGAGAACAAGGCCCAGGAAATCTACATCGTCATGTCGGGCGAGATGATGGCGCTTTACGCCGCCAACAACATCTCGAAAGGCATCCTGAAATACGCCAACTCCGGCGGCGTGCGTCTGGGCGGCCTGATCTGCAACGAACGTCAGACCGACCGCGAGCTGGAACTGGCCGAGGCGCTGGCCTCGAAGCTCGGCTGCAAGATGATCCACTTCGTGCCGCGCAACAACATCGTGCAGCACGCCGAGCTGCGCCGCGAGACCGTGATCCAGTACGCCCCCGACAGCAGCCAGGCGGACGAGTACCGCCAGCTGGCCCAGAAGATCCATAACAACTCGGGCCAGGGCGTCGTCCCCACCCCGATCACCATGGAAGAGCTGGAAGAGATGCTGATGGATTTCGGCATCATGCAGTC